>JBGPSX010000134.1:0-9182 GCA_041490325.1 Bryobacteraceae bacterium
GGATTGCCGATGCCCCAATACACGAGATTCAATTCGGGATCGTACGCGCCGGTGACCCAGGTGCTTCCGCCGCCTGTTTTCCACGCGTCCGTCTGCCAGGTGTTGTGCCCCGGTTCGCCGGGCCCCGGGATCGTGTAGAATCGCCACGCGCGCTTGCCGGTCTTGGCGTCGTAGGCGTCCACGAAACCGCGAATGCCCGCCTCGCCGCCACTCACGCCGATCACGACTTTGTCGCGAATGGCCAGTGGCGCAAGCGTCATGCTGTAGCCGGGCTTGTAATCGGCGACCGTGGTGGACCAGCGTTCCTGGCCGCTCTTGATATCGAGCGCCACCAGTTCGCAATCGAGTGTCGCGACGAAAAGTTTGTCGTCCAGAATTGCCGGGCCCCGGCTCACGCGCCCGAATCCGATGGATTGGTAGTCCTTCGGGACGGGGCGGCTCCAGGTCCACAGCGTGCGGCCGGTCCTGGGATCCAAAGCGGCGGCCTTGTTGGGCCCGCTGATGTACATCACGCCGTCAGCGACGATGGGCGAGACCTCATTGCGCGTTGTATCGAATTGGTAGGCCCACTTGACCTTGAGTTGCGCGACATTCGCGGGCGTGATCTGATCGAGCGGCGAGAATCGATGGCCTTGATAATTGCGCGAGTAGGTCAGCCAGTTCCCCGGCTCCTTGTCCGCATTGACGATTCGATCGTAGGGCACTTGCGCAGCGAGCACGCCAGCGAAAAAAAGAACGGAGAAAAATCTCATGGCTTGCCTCGCAGGTTGGCGAGATAGGCAGTCAGGTCAGTCAGCTCCGCCGAGGTCAGGCTGCTTTGATACGACGGCATCGGCGACTTGCCTCGCAATTTACGGACTTCGGCCAGCTCGGAGAGGCGATAACTGTGGAATTTTCCGCTCGCATCTTTGATCTGTATGGAAAAGGAGTCTTCATTGACGCGAACGCCGCGGATAGTCGGGCCCGCGGTCCTGACGAGATCCACGAGCAGGAAGCCTTCGGGGACGGAAGCCTCGGGTTGGACGATTGCTTCACGCAGATGGGCGGCATTTCGTCTCGATCCGATATTGGACAATTCGGGACCGAAGCCCGACCCTTCGCCGCGAATCATGTGGCAGTTCGCACAGCCTTTGGTTTTGTAGAGTCGCTCGCCGTGAGCCGCATCGCCGGCCACCGGCTCAACCGGCGTCGATCCCAGTTTGGTGACAAAAGCGGCGACGCTGGCCACTTCGCGCGGCGACAACTGCCAGGCGCCGGGCATTTCCGGTTGGATGCCTTCCGAGATGACTTTCCTGAGCGCGTCGTCATCGGGAGCGTGGTTCAATTTCGCACGTTGCAGACTGGGACCACGGCCTCCGCCGCCGGTCTGACCATGGCACAGCGCGCACTGCGATTCGAAGAGCCGCTGCCCCAGCACAGGATCGCCCACCACCTTCGGAGGCGTTTGCGCGAACGCGACAACACTACAAAGTGGAGCAAGAATCCAGCGCAAGATCCCTTGAGTATTACATACGGAGAAGCCGGCCCTTGGGGCTGCCGTCGGTTGAGGCGCCTATCAAAATGCGTCAACGATATGTCTTGCTCGATCGGATGATTATCCGAATAACCGTCAGCAAGTCACGCTTCTGATCAGTCGTGAATAGAATTCGGTAGGAGCCAATTCGACGGCGAAAACACCGCCCCACTCCTCACCCTTGAGGGCCTTTACATCACCTTTGAAAGCGAACCCGCTGTGCTCATTTGATCCAGGACTCGTGCAACGCGCTCCTGCACTTTGCGCGGTAGGGCTTTGAGGTCTTTCTTGGCGTCGTCAGTTAGCCTATAAACCCAGCTCATGCTTCACTTTGGCCCAAGGCTGAGTTTTCCCTTCTCTCGCTTGCTTGAGACCGTGACGCACCTTCTTTGCTTCGGCCGCCGTCAGAGTATCGTCTGCGTCAACCAACTTCTTGGGTTTCATGGAGACCAGCCCTCCCCGCGCTGTCACTTCCACAAAGTCTCCTTCCCTAAGGCGCAGCGCATCAAAAATTGACTTGGGAATGACGACTTGACGCCGTTGCCCAATGCGGCTGATGGCGCCCAATTTCTCAGATCTATTCGGCAATGCTCCGCGACTCGACATACTTTCGGCTTAGCTGACAATCAGAAGCGTGTGTGGCGCCCAGTTGCGAAAGGAACGGTCTCTCAAAAAGCCTCTACGCTTCTCCCGCAAGGCTCGGCGACCGAGATATGATTGTAGGTCGCGGGCGGCATCATTGCGCCGCGTCTCGAAGCTAAGGGGAGAAACGATGACAAAGTCGTCATTCGCTGTCATTGCCGGATTGGTCTGCCTGGCGGCGACAGCATCAGGCCAGTCTCGCGCAAAAGACACGGAATGGCCGAGCTATAACGCCGACCTGACGGGCAGCCGCTATCGGCCGCTGGATCAGATCAACGCATCCAACTTCAGCAAGCTCGAGGTCGCCTGGCGCTTCAAAACCGATAGCATCGGCAATCGGCCGGAATACAAGCTGGAAGGCACGCCGCTCATGGTCAACGGCGTGGTGTACGCCACCGCCGGATCGCGGCGCGCGGCCATTGCACTCGACGCAGCCACTGGCGAGTTGATGTGGGTCCACTCAGAGCGCGAAGGCGAACGCGGCGCCTCGGCTCCCCGCCAACTATCCGGCCGCGGCCTCGCGTATTGGTCCGACGGAAAGCAGGAGCGGATCTTCTACGTCACTCCCGGCTATCGGCTGGTTGCCCTCGACGCCAAGACTGGCACGCGCATCCCGGCGTTTGGCGACAACGGCTGGGTGGATCTGAAACAAAACATCGATCAGGAAATTCTCCCCGACCTGACCACCGGCGAAATCGGATTGCAATCGGCGCCGGTAGTCGCCAAAGACACCATCATCATCGGCGCGGCGTTTCGCGAAGGCATGACGCCGAAGACCATGCGCAACAACAAAGGATACGTGCGCGGATTCGACGTGCGGACCGGCAAGCGCCTCTGGATCTTCCACACCATTCCGAAGAAAGGCGAGTTCGGCTACGATACGTGGCTGAATGGCTCGGCCGAATACACCGGCAACAACGGCGTATGGACGCAGATAACCGTGGACGAGGAACTGGGCCTAGTGTACTTGCCGGTCGAGTCGCCCACCGGAGACTACTATGGCGGCCATCGTCCCGGAAACAATTTGTACGGCGAGAGTCTGGTCTGCGTCGATCTGAAAACGGGACAGCGCAAGTGGCACTATCAAGTGGTCCACCACCCGCTATGGGACATGGACATGTCGTCGGCGCCGCTGCTGGCCGACATCAACGTGAACGGCAAGGCCATCAAGGCGGTTGCGGTCCCCTCGAAGCAAGGCTTTCTCTACGTCTTCGATCGCGTCAGCGGGCAGCCGGTATGGCCGTTCGAGGAACGTCCGGTTGAGAAGGGCGACGTGACCGGTGAATGGTATTCTCCCACGCAGCCATTTCCAACCAGGCCGCCGGCATATTCCCGAAACGGAGTGACGCCCGACGTGCTGATCGACTTTACGCCGGCCATGCACGATCAGGCGCTGACCGCGGTTTCAAAATTCAAGCTGGGGCCGGTGTTTACGCCGCCGACTGCGAGCAAGCTGGAAGGACCGTTCGCCACGCTCACGCTCGGAACAGCGGGCGGCGGCACCAACTGGCCGGGCGGTTCCTACGATCCCGAGACTCATACCGTGTACGTGTTCGCGTGCAACGCGTGCATGTTCCCAATCGGATTGATGCCGGCGCCAAAAGAGATTTCCGATATGAACTACGTGCAGGGATTCGCCGGACGGCCGGTAACAATCGCACGCGGCCCGGGTGAGAACGCCGGCGCCGATTCGCCTCTGCCGACGCGTGCTCCAGCCGCTCCTTCCGCCGGTGGCGGAGGCGGTGGAGGCGGAGCCATGGGAGCGTTGAACGTGCAAGGACTGCCGCTGATTAAGCCGCCCTACTCGACTATCTCGGCCATCAATCTCGATCGCGGCGAGATCGTGTGGCAGGCGCCGCACGGCGAGACGCCCGACGTGGTTCGAAACAGCGCGGCTCTCAAAGGGATGAACATCCCAAGAACCGGGCAAGTGACCTACAACATCGGCACGCTGGTGACCAAGAGCCTGGTCATCGCCGGCGACGGCCAAGTGACCACCACACCCGAGCATCCGCGCGGTGCAATGTTGCGCGCTTATGACAAGACTACGGGCAAGGAGGTAGGAGCAGTCTACATGCCCGCCCCGCAAAGCGGATCGCCGATGACCTACATGGTGAATGGCAAGCAGTACATCATCGTCGCGGTCAGTGGCGGCGCTTATTCAGGGGAATACATTGCGTTCACGCTGCCGTCGGCGGAGTGAGCAAACGATTCATATCATGAGGTTCAACATTCTTACGGGAGCCTGCATCGTGAGCACGGTGTTAGTTTCTTCTCTACTGGTCGCGCAGACATCGGACTCGCGCTCGGTATGGGACGGCGCCTACACCGAGGAACAATCCAAGCGCGGGCAGGCGCTCTATGGCCAGCACTGCGCGTCCTGCCACGGCGATGCGCTCACGGGTGGCGAATCGGCGCCTGCGCTTGCCGGCGGTGAGTTTCTCTCGAACTGGAATGGTTTGACGGCGGGCGATCTGTTCGAACGAATTCGCACCACCATGCCGCTGAACAAAGCCGGCAAGCTCAGCCGCGACGTGAACGCCGACATTCTGGCTTTCATGTTCGCCGCCAACCAGTTTCCGGCCGGCAAAACAGAACTCCCGCGCCAGACCGAAGTATTGAAACAGATCAAGATCGAGGCGACCAAGCCAGAGCGGAAATAACAAACTCAGGAGGCAGCGTATGCACCAGAAAAATCGCAGAGTGAAAGCCGGGTGGTTGACCGGGTTGTCAATGGTTCTCGGACTCGCATGGATGGGCTTCGGGGGGGGCGTGCGCGGCGCATCCGGCGACAGCAACGGGCAGCCGTCGACCAAGAATGGCGAATGGCCGCACTACACCGCGGACCTCAAAGGCACGAAGTACTCGCCGCTCGATCAGATCAACGCGTCGAATTTCAGCAAGCTCGAAGTGGCCTGGCGCTTCAAGACCGACAATCTCGGCACGCGTCCTGAATATAAGCTCGAAGGCACGCCTTTGATGGTTAAGGGCGTTATTTACGCCACCGCCGGCACGCGCCGTTCTGTCATCGCTCTGGATGCAAAGACGGGCGAGCTGATGTGGGCGCACAGCATGCGAGAAGGAAATCGCGCGGCCATCGCGCCCCGCCAGTTGTCCGGCCGCGGGCTGTCTTACTGGACCGACGGCAAGGGTGACGACCGCATTGTCTACGTCACCACCGGCTATCGCCTTGTAGAACTGAACGCGCGCAACGGCGCCATCATCAACTCGTTCGGCAAAGAAGGAATGGTCGACCTCAAGGTCGGCATGATTAGCGGGACAGGCCAGCCGATCGATCTCGAAACCGGCGAGGCTGGGCTGCATTCGACGCCGCTGGTGGTGAAAGATGTCGTGATCGTGGGCTCGTCATTCAAAGAAGGAATGACGGTGGTGACGCACAGCAACACCAAGGGCAATGTGCGCGCGTACGATGTGCACACCGGCAAGCTGCTGTGGACCTTCAATACCATCCCGCGTCCCGGCGAGTTTGGCGGCGACACTTGGGAAGACAATTCCTGGGCTATTAACGGCAACACTGGCGTCTGGACCCAGATGACCGTGGACGAAGAACTCGGCCTGGTTTACCTGCCGGTGGAATCGCCGACGTCGGACTATTACGGCGGCCATCGCCCAGGCAACAATCTGTTTGGCGAAAGCTTGGTCTGCGTCGATCTGAAAACCGGAAAACGCAAATGGCATTTCCAGATCGTGCATCATCCCATCTGGGATTACGATTTGTCTTCGGCCCCGATCCTGGCCGACATTAATGTCAATGGCAAGGCCATCAAAGCCGTGGCGCTGCCGAGCAAAGAAAATTTCCTGTACGTATTCGATCGCGTCACTGGCCAGCCGGTTTGGCCGATCGAAGAGCGTCCGGTTCCACAGTCCGATGTTCCCGGCGAGAAGACTTCGCCCACCCAGCCATTTCCCACGAAACCTCCGGCCTATGGGCGCAACGAGTTCAAAGTTCCCGACGACTTGATCGATTTCACGCCCGAGTTGCGCGCTCAGGCTCGCGACATCATTGCGCGCTACAAAACCGGACCGATGTTCCTGCCGCCCGTGGTCGGCGATCCCAAGACTTTCGTGGGCGCAATCAATCTGGGTAACGCAAGCGGTGGTACGAACTGGCCCGGCGCTGCGTACGATCCTGAGACGCATACGGTCTACGCGCAAGCCAACCAATCGGCCGTTACACCGATCTCGCTTCGAACGCCGCCCGAAGGATTCACCGACATCCGATACGTGTCGGGAAGAAACGATGCGCCTTGGCGCGTTCTCGAAGGACCGGGCTTTGGCAGCGCCGCCGATGCCCCGCAGCAGCGACGCGGTGGCGCCGGACGAGGAGCGCCAGCCGCCGTCGTAGCAGCGCCCGCTTCGAGCGCACCAGCTCGAACACCAGGGACGCCAGCTCCGCCCACCGGCGGCGGCTTTGGACTGAACGTACAAGGACTATCGATCATCAAACCGCCCTACGCGGTTATCTCGGCCGTCAATTTGGACAAAGGCGAAATCACGTGGCAGGTCCCCTACGGCGAGACGCCGGACGTGGTCCGCAATCACCCGGCGCTGAAGGGCATGAACATTCCCAACACGGGCCAAGGTGGCAGCGTTGGACTAGTCGTCACAAAGACGCTCGTGATTCTGGGTGACAGCCAGCTCACCACGACGCCGGAGCATCCGCGCGGCGCAATGCTGCGCGCCTACGACAAGACCGACGGAAAACAAATCGGCGCGGTCTGGATGCCGGCGCCACAAAGCGGATCGCCGATGACTTATATGGTGGACGGCAAGCAGTACATCATCGTCGCCGTCAGTGGTGGCGCTTATTCGGGCGAGTACATCGCCTTCAGCTTGCCATCGGCTGAGTGAGAACCGCTCCCTCTGGTCACGGCTCGGTTAGGGGTATGTGCGCGTGGGTGCGGTATGTGCGCGTGGGTGCGGTGTGTGCGCGTGGGTGCGGTGTGCGCGTGGGTGCGGTGTGCGCGTCGGTGCGGTGTGCGCGGGTTAGGTATGCGCGGGATACGTCGTGCGCATGCTCATAACCGCTAGCCGAGCCGTGACCAAAGGGAGCGGTCATCTCGGATTTAGGACGCTCGTACGGAACAGTTCATCCGCCGCAGTCAGCACCACCCAGCGCAATCGTTCCGGTAATTGCGGATTCTTCGCCAGAAAATCCCGGACCGTCGCTGCTGCCTCCGGCGACCGATGCCCGCTGAGTGCGGCTGCCACCCAGCGCGACGGGAAGAAAATGTCTCCGGTCCGTTGAATCTCCGGAAGCATTTCCAAGCTGGGCCGGATGAACCGCTTTGCGTGCTCCTGGCGCAACGGGTGGTTTAGAAAGTTCATCGACTCCAGCACCCACGGCTCATGCCGTCGATTCGCCATATCGCGAAACCGTTCGAACAAGCGTTCGCGCTCCGCCGGATCTGCCGAGAGTGACGGCATGACGAATTCGAAGCGTGCCTTGCGATCGGGATTCTGTGTACGATCGCGCTGCGCCGCCAGAATCTGCTGCCACCCCGGGACTTCCCGCAGCGCCAGATTCTGCGCCATCTCGATCTCGTCGGTTTCCGCGAATGTCAGCCCTTCGATCTTCTCGTCGCGCCGCCACACGCGCTCCAGCCAAGCCAGCCCGTCTTGCGTAAGCACCACGTCGCGAAATGTGTGGAACCACGCCGCCTTAGCGCTGGATGTCTTCGCATCGGCCACGCCCGATCGCAGCAACGCTTCCAACGCAGGAGCGCGGGCGATGCGCTGTTCGGGCGGCAGCCAATGCCAGAACGCGTCCGCTGTATAGGCGAGTACGCGTTGCCGGTTTTGCTCGTCGCTTTCGCGCGGCAACGCCCGCATCGCTAAATCGAAGAACTCGACCGGCTGCACTCGCTTTTCCAGCAGATTCTCCCAAAGATCCACCCACGCGCTGCCGCGAGTCAGAGGATCCGGAATCTCTTCCAAGTGGTCGAGCAGATAGCGCCGGCTGGCTTCATCCAGCACAAACAGTCCGTAACCCAGACCAGCGCCGTTCGGCAGCACGTACAGCGGCGCCGCCATACCATGCGTTTTTGCGACCTCGGTTGCGGAGCCCCGCACCATCCCGCTCACCAGTTCCACACGATCCGGATAGCCGAGCGCCACCTGCAGCCGCTGTGGCCACACCAGGCCGCGCCGCAGCGGATCGCGCTGCGACAGCGTCAGCTGCGCCAGCTTGCCGTCACCGCCCATGCGTCGGGTGGTCGTCATCTCGGGACGGCCACGCTGTTCCACCCACGCGCGGCTCCAGCCCACCACCTGCCCGGGATTGTGCGCCTCCAGAATCTCGATCAGGTTCAACCACGTCGCGTTGGCGAAGGAATACTTCTTGAGGTACTCGCGCAAGCCGTCGCGGAAGCCCTGCTCGCCGGCGATCAGTTCCAGTTGCCGCATCACAATTGGCGCCTTCTCATAAATGATGGGCCCGTACATCGAGCCGGCTTCGTTCAGGTTCGCTAGCACCTGCCGAATTGGATTCGTGCCCGCCGTGCGGTCCACCGCGTACGCGGCCGGATAGTGCGAGAGCAGGAAGCGCAACTCGTGATTCACCTCCGGGAACGATGGATTGACGATCTTCGCCGCCATGAAGTTCGCCATCACCTCTTTCATCCAAACATCGTTGAACCAGCGCATGGTCACCATGTCGCCGAACCACATGTGCGCCGTCTCGTGGGAGATCACGCTGGCGCGCCCTAGCATCTGATTCTGAGTGGCGGACTGTTCCAGCATCAGCGCCGAGGCGTTGTAGAGAATCGCGCCCGCATGCTCCATCCCGCCAAACTGGAACGAGGGGATCAGTACGAAATCGAACTTGCCCCACGGATACGGAATGGCGGTGTAGTCCTCCAGCCATGCCAGCGCCCGGGCGTGCAGATCGAAGATCGCGTCGCGATTGCGCGCCACTTTCGCCACATCGGTCTCGCGGTGGAACATGCGGAAGGTCCGGCCGTCGCGGCTGGCGGTCTCCACTTGGAACTTGCCCGCTGCGAAGGCA
>JBGPSX010000135.1:0-9158 GCA_041490325.1 Bryobacteraceae bacterium
CCGATTCCTCCGCTTACGGAAGTCGAAGGCCGCTCGCACGTTGTGGCGCTCGACAGCAATGATCCGGGCAAAGGCAAGAAACTCATCGAGCGGGCTGCGCAACTCGCAAATATCAGAGTGCATTTTTCGAATGATCTAGGCCACGACCTGGCGGAGGCGGCGCTGTTCGTCTATATTACAGAGTTGGAAGGATTAGGATCAGCAGCGCTGCTGGCGATGGCGAACCAGGCGCCGGTTATCGCGAGCAACGTCGGAGGGCTCCCGGAAATCATTGAAGACGGCGTCACCGGGCTCCTGACATCGAACGAGCCGGGGGCAGTCGCGATGCTCATCCAGCGCTTGATCCACGATCGCCCGTTGGCCGCGCGCCTGGCATCGGCCGCAAGAACGCGCGTGGAAGAACAGTTTTCCGTCCACCGCATGGTGGACGAGACAGTACGCGTTTACGAGAGGATTCTCAATTGATCGCTGCGCTTTTAGCCGCACTAGCCGGACTACTGATCGGCAGCTTTTGGAACGTCTGCATCTATCGGCTTCCGCGAGATCTATCCATCGTCTCGCCACGCTCGTTCTGTCCACGCTGCAATCGCGGGATTGCCTGGTTCGATAACGTTCCTTTATTGAGTTTTCTGGTGCTGGCCGGCCGATGCAGGCATTGCCATGAACGAATTTCGATGCGGTATCCGATCGTGGAGTTGCTGACGGCCGCCGTGTTCTTTTGCTCGGTCTGGTTCTTAGGGCCCACTCCAGCCGGCTTGAAGCTGTGCGTCTTTGCAGCTATCGTGATCGCTCTTTTCTTCTCCGATCTCGAAGAGCGCATCCTGCCGGACGAATTCACGTTGGGTGGCACGGTGGTAGGCGTGATCTTCGCCGCGTTTGTGCCTTTGAATTGGGGGCTCGCCCGGATGTTGATCAGCTCCGGGAGCAACGAAAGACTGATCTCGGTGGGTGAATCACTATTCGCGGCAGTGTTTTGCGCCGGGGCCCTGTGGCTGGTCGGCATGCTGTACCAAAAGGTCCGGCATCGGGAGGGGCTGGGATTGGGCGACGTGAAAATGGTCGCCATGATTGGAGCCTTCCTGGGAGTGCAAGGCGCGCTTCTGACGCTGATCGTGGGATCTCTGCTCGGGGCGGTGGTGGGCCTCTGCTACATCTGGTTCACGGGCAAAGACGCTTCAACATACGAGCTGCCCTTCGGATCGTTTCTAGCCGCGGCGGCGCTGGGAGTGGGGTTCTTCAGCGAAGTTATCCTCAATTGGTACAGCCGCTTGGGTACCTGAATGAGACAATCCATCTCGCATCGGCGATCCGTTGTAAAATAATGACTTATCGCGAATGAAAGACCTGTTCGAGGTTCTGAAGCGCGGCAGCAAGGACTGGATTCTCGCCGAAGCCGTTGATCCCGAGCGCCTGCCGGCCCACATCGCCATCATTATGGATGGCAACGGCCGCTGGGCTCGCCGGCGCAATCTTCCGCGCGCCGCCGGACACAAAGCGGGGGTTGAACCGGTTCGCGCAACCGTTGAAACTTGCAGCCGGCTGGGGCTTCAAGCACTGACGCTGTACGCATTCTCGACCGAAAACTGGAAGCGGCCGCGCACCGAAGTCGACATGTTGTGGCGCCTGCTGCGCGTGTATTTGCGCCGTGAACTTCCGGAGATCATGCGGAATGGCATCCGCTTCACGTGCATGGGGCGATTGGACGCGCTTCCGCCGCAAGTACGGCAGGAGATCGAGACCGCCATCGACGCCACGGCTCAGAATTCCGGCATGCGGCTGAACGTCGCCATCAACTATAGCGGCCGAGCTGAGTTGGTGGACGCGCTGAATGCCATTGTCGAAGATGCGCGGCTGGAGGGCCGGCTCGGCGAACTGCGGATCGATGAGCAATCCATCTCGCAGCATCTGTACACGGCCGGGCTACCCGATCCGGACCTGTTGATTCGTACCTCGGGTGAGATGCGCATCAGCAACTTCTTGCTGTGGCAGATCGCCTATGCCGAGCTTTTTGTCACCGACACGCTGTGGCCCGATTTCCGGCGAGCCGATCTGTTGCACGCGATTCTGGATTACCAGAAACGCGATCGACGTTTCGGCGGGCTGAGTCCGGACACCGATCGAACGCATCCCGAGGAGTGGGTCGCAGCGGTCGGCACGCTAGCGCGATGAAGCGCGTCGTCACGGCGCTTTTACTGATCCCGACTTTCTGGTATGTGATCCTGTGGGCCCCACTGTGGGTTTTCCTTGCGGTTGTGGCGGTGGTGGCGATTCTGTGTTTTCGGGAGTACGCGGATCTGGCGGCGCTGCATAAAATTCCGAAGCCAGGATTATTCGGCTATGTCGCGGGACTGCTGATTCTGTTCCTTCCCGGGAATTACGCGGCGTTTTTCGTGCTGGTTGCGATCCTGGGAATGGCGCTTTCTCTGCGATCGCGCGAGCTCACGAATGTTCTTCCGGGCGCCGCAGCCCTACTGCTGGGCGTGGCCTACGTCTTTGGGTCGCTACGTTGTGGAATCGAGCTGCGAGCGAATCCTTATTGGTTGTTTTTCGCGTTGTCGCTGAACTGGGCCGGGGACATTGCGGCACTCTATGTCGGTAAAGCGATCGGCCGTCACAAGCTGGCTCCCCGCATCAGTCCGGCGAAATCGTGGGAAGGCGCGATTGGTTCGGCTGTGGCCTCGATGATTTACGGTGCCATTTATATCCCACGCTTGCTGCCGGCAGTTCCGTTAGCCGAAGGTCTGGCGCTTACCGCGGTGGCGAACGTCGCAGGCCAATTCGGCGATCTATGCGAGTCGGCCATGAAGCGCGGCGCAGGGGTCAAGGATAGCGGAACGCTGTTGCCTGGCCACGGCGGTTGGCTGGATCGGATCGACAGCAGCCTGTTCGCGCTGCCTGTGGTCTACTTCATCGTCAACAATTTTCACTGGTGAGGCGTACTTGACGAATTACGATCACGTGGCTGGCGAGTATGCGCGAACCATCTACGCTGAGCTGAAGGACAAGCCGTTCGACCGCGAGATGTTAGATCGCTTCGCCGATCGAGCACGCGCTAGGGGCCCGGTATGCGACCTGGGCTGCGGACCCGGCCAGATTGCGCGCTACTTGCGCGACCGGGATTGCGACGCATTGGGCCTGGATCTTTCCTCGGGCATGTTGGCGGAAGCGGCGCGTCTGAATCCGGACGTACCGCTTATTCGAGCCAACATGCATGCGCTTCCGCTGAGGACGGAAGCACTGGCTGGCATCGCTGCATTTTATTCCATCATCCACGTTCCCCGCGATCAGGCGACCGCTGTGCTTCGGGAGTTGCGCCGGGTGTTGCGGCCGGGCGGTTGTCTGCTGCTTGCATTTCACTTGGGCACCGACATGATTCACGCCACCGACTTCCACGGACATATGGTGGATTGGCGAGTTACGCTCTTTGAGAGAGGGGAGATGATTGGCTATGTCGAAGAAAGCGGACTGAGCATCGCGGAGGCGACGGAGCGCGATCCTTATCCCGATGTCGAATACCAAAGCCGCCGAGGTTATGTATTGGCCGTGCGACCGGCTGATTAATCTTTGCCGTAGGCTTTCACTGCTCCTTCGATACCCGGGCCGGCAGCGGCCAGATCCTGCGCATTCATCGCCGGGCGCACGGTCAAGCGCGCGTTGAAGGCGAGGAACCAAGGCTCGGCGATCGCGGGCAACTGCGCAGCGTCCTTCATGTCGAAAAAGATATAGCCGGTCCGCTCGCCGTTGTCCTCGGCGAAGTACGAGGCTTCTGGCTTGAGGTCGGACAGGATGCGTTGAATGGTTGTTCCCAGGGCGCCGTTGCGCGCTGCCGCGTTCCCGGCTTCGACGGGGATTGAAACTTTGAGCATCATTCGCATTACAGTTGGTCCTCC
This sequence comes from Bryobacteraceae bacterium, assembly GCA_041490325.1. Taxonomy (GTDB): domain Bacteria; phylum Acidobacteriota; class Terriglobia; order Bryobacterales; family Bryobacteraceae; genus Palsa-89. The sequence continues at coordinate 3,891 of JBGPSX010000135.1, forward strand.
ATAGGTTTTCGCGAATCGTGTTTAGTGAACCGTGCGCGTTTTGCGATTCATGTAATCCATCAGCAAATACTGACCGAGGTTGTAGGGCGTGGTGAAGTAGGCTTTGCCGCGACACAGTTCGGTGACCTTCTGCACGAAATTCACCAGGCCGAAATCGCTGGCCAGCATGAAGGTGTTGATCAGGATGCCTTGCTTCTTGCAGCGGCTCACTTCTTCGAGCGTGCGGCTGATCACCAGCGGATCGAGGCCGAACGCGTTGCGATACATGCGGCCGTCTTCGAGTGTGAGCGCCGATGGCTTACCGTCGGTGATCATGATGATCTGCTTCATGTCCTTCTTTTCCTGGTTCAGCAATCGCTGCGCCAGGATGAGACCGTCGCGCGTGTTCGTATAATACGGCCCCACCTGTACGCGCGCCAGATCGGACAATCGAAGCTCTTCGGCGGAATCGTGAAACAGCACGCAGCGCAGGCTATCGCCCGGATACTGAGTGCGAATAAGATGCGCTAGCGCGAGCGCGACTTTCTTCGCCGGGGTGAAACGGTCCTCGCCATAAAGAATCATGCTGTGGCTGCAATCCAGCATCAGCACCGTCGCGCAGGAGCTTTGATACTCGGATTGATGGACGTGCAGATCCGAGTATTCGAGTTCAATCGGAACCTTGAGGCCGTCGCGTTGGATGGCTGAAAACAAGGTCTGGCTGATATCGAGATTCAGCGTGTCGCCAAATTCGTACGGTTTGGCGGCGCCGCTGGTTTCGACGCCGGTGGCGAGGTCGCGCGTATCGTGCGCCCCGAAGCTCGATTTTCCGAGCGATCCCAGCAGATCCTTGAGCGTCTTGAATCCGAGAAAGTCAATGGATTTGTCGGTGATCTGAACGTTGACCTTTCGGTCGGCGTTTCCGGTTCCGCCCGGACCGTTGTCTTTAGCGGGCTGCTGGTCCGTGTTGATATAGCCTTCGTCCACCAGCTTCTGGACCAGGCGATTCATCAGCTCGTCCATTTGTTCCGGACTCATGTTTTCGAGCGCCTGCTGAATGCGCTCGGCTTGTTCGGCGTCGAATGTCTCACCCTGTTCGAGCGCACGTTGGAGAGCATTCTTCAGATCTTCGAGCGTGTGCTGATTCCACTCGCTGAAGCCCATGTACTGGTTTTGGAAACCGCTTTGGAGGAAAAAGTCGGAAAGGGCTTTGAGCAAGTCTTCAGCGCTGAGACCGAAGTCGTCACCGGTGTAGCGGGAATAGTTAATCCACTTCATGCTTGACCATTAACAACCGCTCCCCTGAAGAACGGCCTCAAATTCGCCATTTATTCGCCACCATGCGACCGTTCTTCATTTGTATCGGTGGGCCGCCGACCAATCAGCACTCCCTTTGGTCACGGCTCGGCTAGCGGCTGCATCACTAGTTGAACTGCTTCCGTGGGGGTCGGCGGCCTTCCCCGCCCTCCGGTGGAGGCTCGCGCTTGCGCTCGCCCGCGGTGAAGCCTACTTCCTCGTTTCGGCTGATGCGCCGGTGCGCGTACAGGCCTTCGAGAATGAACTCGGCGGCCGCGGCGCGCAGCGCGTCCGGATCGCTCGATCCCAGACCCAACGCCGCGGTCTTCTCCATCAGTCCTTGAATATTGCCAAGTTGCTGCGCGATCGCCGACGAGTCCGATGTTTCGTCCATCTTCAGGGATCCGCCCAGCTCAAACCACTGGATGATCTGCGACACATTCACGCCATCGAAATAGGTGCTGTATACCTTGCCTACCGATGTGCGGATCAGCTCGCGCGCGACGTGGTCGCCACCCTTCAGCTCGCCCTCGTACTCCAGTTCCAGCTTGCCGGTCATGGATGGCAGCGCGGCGTAAATGTCGAGCACGCGCGGCACGGCCAGATCTTCCTTAGCGCGTAGAGCGCGTCGCTCTGAATTCGAAATGACGTTTTCGAGCACCGAAATGGGAAGGCGCTGCGAAACGCCCGAGCGCTTGTCCACCTTTTTGTCGTCGCGCGCCAGAAATGCCAGTTGCTCCACGATTTCGCGGATGAAGTTCGGCACTTCGAGACGAATCGGAGATGCTCGTTCCGTCCACGCTTCCTGTCGTGTGATCGTCAAGCCTTGCTCGATGGTCATTGGATAGTGGGTGCGGACCTCGCTCCCGATGCGGTCCTTGAGCGGTGTGATGATCTTCCCGCGCGCCGTGTAGTCCTCGGGATTGGCGGTGAACACCAGCATGATGTCGAGCGGCAGCCGCACCGGATAACCTTTGATCTGCACGTCGCCTTCCTGCATGATGTTGAACAGCCCGACCTGAATCTTTCCGGCCAGGTCCGGCAGTTCGTTGATCGCGAAGATGCCGCGATTGGCGCGTGGCAGAAGGCCGTAATGCACGGTCAGCTCGTTCGAAAGATCGCGGCCGCTACGCGCCGCCTTGATCGGATCGATGTCGCCGATCATGTCCGCGATGGTTACGTCGGGCGTGGCCAGCTTTTCGACGTAGCGTTCATCGCGCCCCAGCCAGGCGATTGGGGTTTCGTCGCCTTGTTCGCCGATCAGATCGAGACAGCGTCTGCAAATCGGCCGATATGGGTTGTCGTGAATTTCGCATCCGGCAATGTAGGGCAGCCGTTCATCGAGCAGCGTAGTCAACATGCGGATGATGCGCGTCTTGGCTTGTCCGCGCAGCCCGAGCAGAATGAAATTGTGGCGCGACAGAACAGCGTTGACGATCTGAGGAATAACCGTGTCGTCGTAACCGACCACGCCAGGGAATAACTCTTCGCCGCGCTGGAGCTTGCAGATGAGATTCTGCCGAAGCTCTTCCTTCACGCTGCGGGGGCCGATTCTTTGTTCTGCAAAATTGCTGGTTTTAAGTGCGCCGAGAGTGGCGGGTAAAGCAGGCATAATGAGGAACTCGATCTACTCGCGATTCTAACAGCAAACGCCGCCGGGCATTTGGTATGCTCTAAACGCAATGACCACTGAGCTGCCCGAGATGGATTTCCAGCGCTTCTGGCGACGCCTGCAGCAACTGGGCCTGAACGCGTACGAAGCGCGCTCCTATCTGGTTCTCATCGGGCATCCTCGTTTCAAGGCGCTGGAGTTGGCCGCGCGGGCGCACGTGCCCCGGCAAAAAATCTACGAGGTACTCGACAGCCTGGTGGAAAAAGGCTTTGCGCAGGTGGTCCAGGAAAAGACCAAGCTTTTTTCCGCGGTCGAACCGAGCCTCGCGGTGCCGAGTTACCTGGTGCGCCGATCGCAGACGCTGCAGCGTGAGCTGAACGAACAAGGCCGCATGGCCGACTCGCTGGTCACCGATCTGACCTCATCCTACTCGGAGGGCCGGGGCGAGCGCGGCACGCTCGACTATTTGAGGATCGTGAGCGATCCCGAGCAGACCGCCGTGCAATACCGGCGAATGCTTTCCGAGGTCCGGCATGAGTACCTGGAATTCTCCAGACCGCCCTACGCCGTCGACCCACTGGATGAACAACTGGTAAAGCAGGCGCGCCTGCGTGGCGTGAATTGCCGTCTGTTGATTCAGTCGGGAACTCTGGACGACACGCATCGCCAGCGTCTGGTGGAATATGCGCTGGCCGGCGTGGAAATCGGCCAGACCGAATCGCTGCCGATGAAGCTGGCGGTCTTCGATGGCGAGCGCGGGTTGCTGGCGCTGCTGGATCCGGTGATTACGCGGCCCACTTGGACGGCGGTCGTGTTTGAGCACGCCGGCATGGGCGAGGCGATGAAAGGGCTGTTCGAAAATTATTGGCGGCGCAGAACCACTGGAACGGATGCGGATTTTGCGGTGTCGGGACGCGGGTTTCAGGCGTAGTGGGTTGGTGAAAAAACTGAACTACCGCTCCCTTTGGTCACGGCTCGGTTAGGGTTGTATCGGTAAGGGTCGGAAAGTGCGTAACGTCGATTCCGAGCCGTGACTGCAAGGAGCGGTTTAAGAAGTTAGGCTGGCGCTACGGGCTCGCGCCGGCAGCGAATTTCGCGCACGGCGTAGATGCGGCGTCCCTGGCTTTCAAAATAGGTTCGCATCAGGACTTCGCCTAGTAGGCCAGTGCTGAACATCATTAGGCCGCCCAAGAGGAGCAGTCCTCCGGCGATCACCAGCGGGCCATGTTCGACCAGCATGCCGTGTCCCCACAACTTGTGAACCGCGAGCGATCCCAGAATCAATCCGCCCAGAACGAAGCCAGTCAGCCCGATTCGACCGAAAAAATGCATCGGGCGCGTGAAGTACTTGAGCAGAAACTTGATGGTCAGTATGTCGAACATCACGTTAAATGTCCGGCCCAGGCCGTAATGCGAATCGCCGGCCAAGCGAGGAGTGTTGCGAATCGGAACTTCCGCGATGCGCGCCCCGTAGAAGCTGGCCAACGCCGGAATGAAGCGATGCAACTCGCCGTACAGATTGATTTCTTTGAGGACTTCGGAGCGATAAGCCTTGAAGGTTGTGCCAAAGTCGCGCAACTCAATTCCTGAGGCCTTAGCCATGAGCCAATTGGCGATGCGCGATGGGATCTTTCGCGTGATCGCATTATCCACGCGGTCCTTGCGCCAGCCGCTCGCGATATCGTAGCCTTCTTCGATTTTTGCGAGCAGCAGCGGAATGTCTTCGGGAGCATGCTGCAGGTCTCCGTCCAGCGACACGATGACGCTTCCCTGCGCTTCATCGAAGCCGGCGGAAAGCGCCGCAGTCTGGCCGAAATTGCGCCGGAGGCGGACCACTTTCAAATGCGGATCCGTCTCTACCAGATTGGCCAGCAGATCGAAGCTGCGATCCGTCGAGGCGTCGTCCACAACAATGATCTCGTACTGTTTCTGCAGGGATTCGAGAACGGAAGTAAGGCGGTCGTAAAGCGGGAGGATGGACGGCTCCTCATTGTGGATAGGAATGACGACCGATAGCATGGCGTTTGATTACTTAATTCTTAAGTTTACCTTATACAATGGTCGGGTGCGATGGAAGCTTCAAGACGTTGGCCAGTCGTTGCGCATCGTGTGGCTGGTGGTTAGTCTCCCGATATTGTTTTGCCTCGCGGGTCCGTTTCTGCTGGGAAGCGAACGCCTGATGCGGCTGGTTCCCGCCTGTGAGCGAAAGTCGAAATATGGTCACGAGTGTCCATTCTGCGGCATGACCACCAGCTTCCTGGCGATCTCCGGCGGCCGGCTGGATGAGGCCGGCAGCGCGAATCGCGCGGGCATTCCGTTGTACCTGATTTTTGTTTCAAATGAGATCTGCGTGCTGGTATTCGCACGCCGAAAGGTCGTCA
>JBGPSX010000136.1:0-8989 GCA_041490325.1 Bryobacteraceae bacterium
CGCCGCAGCTTCGCCACGGTTCGGTCATAAACTTTCCTGGCCAACTCGCCATCCGCCGGCAGTCCTACGCAATTTGCGAGCGCCACAGGATCCGGTGCATAAGTTTCCAGCAGGCGCAACGCGAGCGATCCCAGGTTCCGAGTCATGCCGGTCTTGAACAAGTGCGCGCCACCATAAACCACGTGGACCGGTTGCCGATCGGCCGGCTCTCCCGGAAACGTGGCATCGTGAGCCGCATTCGCGCGCGCAAGCTGCGCCAGGATCGCATCCAAAATGTCCGGCGTGAGCGTGGTTTTCATGGGTTCTCTGCTATGGTAGTCATGAAAAGGCTCGCACGGTGAATCGCTTCATGGAGAGAGCGATCCAGCTCTCGATGGAAAACCTGCGCTCCGGCTCGGGAGGACCGTTCGCGGCAGTCATCGTGCGCGGCGATTCTATCCTCGCCGCGGGGGCCAACCTGGTCACCAGCGCGCTCGATCCCACGGCGCACGCCGAAATCGTCGCGATTCGCGCCGCTTGTCAGGCCATTCAGAATTTTCAGCTCGCTGGCTGCGAGATCTACACCACCTGTGAGCCTTGCCCCATGTGCATGGGAGCGATTTACTGGGCGCGTCTCGAAAAAGTGTATTATGCCAACACTCGCAATGATGCCGCCCGAATCGGGTTCGACGATTCCTTTATCTACAACGAACTCACACTGCCGCTCGACGCACGCAAGATTCCGATGATTCAATTGATGCGCGACCAGGCGCTCGAAGTCTTCCACCAGTGGGAACGCTCTGACACCAAGACAACCTATTAGATCGTGCGAATCCATCTAAACCGCTGGCTTCCGGCTGGCTCCATGATGCTGGTGTCGGTGGTGAGCTACGTTGACCGCAACACGCTCGCGCTGCTTGCACCCACGATACTCAAAGACACCGGGCTCACAGTGACTCAATACGGCTGGGTGGTGTCGGCCTATTCGATCCTGTTCACGATCGGCAATCCGCTGTGGGGAAAACTGCTGGACCGGATCGGATTGCGCCGAGGCATGACTGCGGCCGTCTCGCTGTGGACGCTCGCATCAGCCGCGCATGCTTTCGCAACCGGGTTCGGTAGTTTCGCCGCCGCTCGCGCGGTGCTCGGATTCGGTGAAGGCGCGGCATCGCCCGGTGGATTGCGGACCGTAATCCAGACACTGCCCGCCTCCAGCCGGTCGCGAGGCATGGCGCTGACCTTCAGCGGCGGATCGGCGGGCGCCATCCTGACGCCGTTCCTGATGACGCCGGTCGCGCTCAAGTGGGGTTGGCGCGCGGCGTTCTGGTTCACGGGTCTGCTGGGCGCGATATGGGTGCTGGTGTGGCTGGTAGTGAGCCTCCGCGAAGATGTCCGGCGAGCCGGAACACAAGCGGCTGATCTCGCGGCAGCGAAGCCGCGTGTCAATGATCGGCGCTTTTGGGCGTATCTGCTCGCGTACGCGCTGGGCGCATTGCCGCTCGGCTTCGTCGTGTACTCGACGGCGATTTACTTGAGCCGCGTACTTGGCGTCTCGCAGAAAATGATCGGGGCCGTGTTGTGGGTGCCACCGCTGGGCTCAGAGATCGGCGTCTTCTTCTGGGGCTGGCTGGCGGATCGCATGGCGCAGGGACACTCTTCGCGAATCGATGTCGTTCGGCGGTTGCTTCCTTTGGCGATGCTGCTCAGTCTTCCACTAGCCGCCGCCGGTTTAACCCGATCGTTTCCGGTCGTAATGGCGCATTTGTTCCTGGCGATGTTTGTCGCCTCGGCGTTCCAAATTCTTCCACTGATCTATGGCACGGAAGTTTTCTCCCGCGAGTATGCCGGCTACCTCGGCGGTGTTGCGTCGGGGTCCTACGGCGCAGGCCTGGCGATCATGATGCCGCTGTTTGGAAAGCTGTTCGACATGCACCAGTACAACCTGGCGTTCGGACTCGCGGCCCTGTGTCCTGTGCTGGGCTATTTGCTTTGGCGAAGTTTGCCTTCGATATAACCGGATGGCTCGTCGATCGGCAAAAACACTTCGTTTGGATTGTCGAGACCGAATGGAGACAGGTCAACTAGCAGAGCATGCTTATTCGGCATCGTGAGTTGAATCTCGGCGACATCGGGAAAGTCTTTCAGCACCTGCCTCCCGATGGCGTGCAGCGTGTGCTGCACAGAAAGGCTTTCGTGTTTCGCGAACGTGTCGAGAATAGTCTGCCGGATTGCCTCCCAGCGCGCGTTGTAGTCTATGCCAGGTGATTTGTATTTCCACGCCGCACGCACAGCCGTGGCGAAAATGCGATCGCTGGTCTCTTTCAATGTCGTATATGGATCTTTGATGTAGCCTTCAAAGCCTGAGCCGGCGCTCTTCAGAATAACGAGGTCGTCAATGCCTGCTTCGACGCAGACTCGTTCGCGAGTGCCCGTCACTAGCGCCGTACGTTTCAGGCTCTCGCGCGTAAACGCGGCCGGCGCGATTCGCGACCACAGATGTTCGGTCATCTCGATTCGCACTTCAGACACCTGCGGATTGTTCGTCAGGAAATGCTCGATCAGATGTTGCGCAAACTCTTCGATGGCGACGATCGGTTGCTTTCGCGCCAGCGCGTAAACCGTGTTTTTGATCGTATCGGTCGGCAAGATCTTGCTGTTGTCGCCGGATTCGTAACAGCTTTGAAAATCGCCACGGAACAGAATCTGAAAAGTGATCTCTTTGAGATCGTGCCGATCCGCGTGCCGCGCGAGTTTCATCAGCCGGACGCGCGATTTTCCGTAGGTGTCGCTGGCGAGAATGGGCTCAACTGCCTCTGTAGGTCGTGTATCCATAAGGGTTCAACAAGAGAGGAACGTGATAGTGAGTGCTTGCGTCGCGCACCAGAATCCGCACGGAGACTTCTGGATAGAAGTGATCTTGCCCTTCAAAATAATCGCCGACATGAAACACCAATCGATACACGCCCTCTTCGAGCGCTTCGGCGCCGTTCAACAACTGCGCGATTCGCCCGTTGCTATCGGTGATTCCTTCGCCGGCGAAAAGCCAGGTTCCTTCCGGAGAAGCGAGTTCCAGGACCACGCGGACTCCGCGCGCCGGCTGGCCTCGCGACGTATCGAGAATGTGAGTGCTGATTCCGATCATAAGGGGAAAAGTTTCTGCAATCGCAAACGCGTGATCTTGGCTTGTTCTTCGGCGGCAACCCGGATCTCTTCTCCGGGCGGATTGCCAAGACGCGAGCGCACGATCGCGAGCATTTCGCCGGCGCTCTTGCCGCTGGCGCACACGATGAAAATGTAGCCGAACTGTGCTGCGTATTCGTGGTTGGCTTCTTCGAGCGCGCTCGCTACGGTCGCGGTGACCCGTTTCATTCCCGACTGCTCTTCGGCCGACCAGGCCGAAACGGGTTTCCGTTGTCCGATTTGGGGATGCGCGCGAAACGCCTCCAACCAATCGGCCGCGTCCAGGCTCCACCAAATTTCACTCGCCGCCTGCAACAGCCGGTCGAAGCTCGCGAACGGCCGGCGGCGCGCCATCGAGCGAGCCCAGCCAGCCGAACCGCAACACTTCAGGAACTCTTCCTCGGCCCGATAGCGCGGCACTCTGTTCAACTCGGCCAGAGTCATGGGAGGAGGCTCTCCAGGAATTCTTCGAGCAGATTTTCCGTGACGCGCCGCCGGTAATCCTCGGTCGATCGGATGTCAGTGATCGGTGAAATCTCTTCAACGATTTTCGACTTGGCAGCCTGGATGATCGCGCGATCCAGCGCATGGCCGGTAAGCAGACCCTCAGTCTCGACGCAACGAATCGGCATCGGAGCGACGCTGGCGAGCGCGAGCCGGATTCGGTGGACGGCGCCGGTTTTCAGTTGTGCGAGCCCAGCCAACGCGACCTTGGCAATCGCCTGTGCCCGGCGCGTTCCCACTTTGCGAAGATACTGCACGCAGTTCGAGGTCGTCCGTGGCAGACTGATGTAGCCAATGATTTCGTCCGGCGCCATCACAGTGGATTTGTACGCGGTATGGAATTCGGCGTATAGCACCCAGCGCGATCCGCGAACCGAAAGCAGTTCCAGTTCCGCGTCGTAAACCAGCAGCGCAGGCGGCGAATCGGCCGCGGGCGAAGCGTTCGCAATGTTGCCGGCGAGCGTGCCGCGATTCTGTGTCGCGACCGCTCCGGTCCAACTCGCGGCGCGAACCAGCAGCGGAAATTCGCGCTGTACGATCTGGTGCCTCTGAATCTCCGAATACGTGGCTAGCGCGCCGATGGTGACGTGGGTTTCGCTCACGGTGATGCCGGATAGTTCCGGAATTCCATGCAGACTGACCAGCTTTCGATCCAGGAGCTGGCCTGCTTCAAAAAGAACCATGAGATCCGTGCCACCCGCGATCGGCCGCCATACACCCGGTTCGGATGCCAACAGACGAATCGTTGCATCCAGGTCTTTCGGCGCTACCAGATCGTAGTCCGGCACAAATGCTCTCATCGCGCGGCGGCCTCCCGCACGGCATCGAAGATCTTCTGATATCCGGTGCAGCGGCACAGATTGCCCGCGAGTCCTTCACGAATCTGTTCGTCCGTGGGGTGCGGATGGCGATCGAGCAGTTGATACGACGCCAGGATCATTCCGGGCGTGCAGATCCCGCATTGCGCGCCGCCCGTGAGCGCGAAGGCTTTTTGCAGCGGATGCAAATTGCTATCCTTCGTCAGACCCTCGATGGTCAGTACATCACATCCGGCGGCTTGCAGAACCGGCACGAGGCAACTGTTCACCAGCTCGCCATTCACCAGCACCGAGCACGCGCCGCACTCGCCCTCGCCGCATCCTTCCTTGGTTCCTCGAAGGCCGAGCTCTTCGCGCAACACGTCGAGCAGCCGCTCCATCGGATAAGCGTCCACTTTGCGTGGCGTACCGTTGACGCGAAACTCGATCGGGACCTTATGCAACCACGGCCTCCATCAACATCTCGGGCATTAGAGGAATCTCGTTCACCGGCGCACCGATCGCGTTCTCGATCGCATTCAGAACCGCGGGCGCGGGGCCATCGATAGGCAGCTCGCCGATTCCCTTCGCGCCGAGCGGACCGTATTCGTAGGGGGTCTCTTCGAAGTAGACGCGAATGCGGGGCACATCCACCGAAGTCGGCATGATGTAGTTGGTCATCTGCGAGTTCGCCATCCGCCCATCCTTCCAGACGACATTTTCGTAAACAGCGTAGCCGATGCCTTGTGCGACGCCGCCTTCGATCTGGCCGGCAGCGAGGATGGGATGAATCACGCACCCAATTTCTTGTAAAGCCACAAAATCATCCACGTGGATTTCGCAGGTCGTGGTGTCCACCGCGACTTCGGCCACGTAGACCGCCCACGCAAACGCGCCATAAGCGTCGCCGCGATAGGCGTCGTCATCCCAGTAGATTCTTGGTGGCGCTTCATATTGGCTGAACGATTTCAGCGGACCATGTTGCCGGATGTAGCGCTCGCAGGCCGCCGCGGTATATTCCCCTCCGAGCATCCGTTTCAATCCGAGTGCCGCTGACTCGACCAGTTTTCCAACCACCATGCAGGTCCGCGACGCGACCGTTGGGCCGCTATTCGGTACTTCACCGGTATCTGGCTGCGCAACCTCGACATCGTCGTATCCGATGCCGAGTGTGTCGGCCACTATCTGCGACAGAATGGTGTTGGTGCCCTGCCCGATCTCAGTGCTCGACACCAGAATTCGCACGCGGCCGTCCGCTGTCGCTTCAACGCCTGCCACTGATTGCAGATAGCGCTCGCCTGATCCGGTGAAACCCGCGCCATGCATGAAGGTCGCGAATCCGATTCCGCGTTTGATCTTCGACGCTTTGTTCTGGGCGGCGAAGGCCTTGGTCTTGGCGTGGTAGTCCGATAGTTCGAGCGCGCGGTCGAGCAGCTGCTCAAGCTTGACGTCTTCGCGAATCTCCTGACCGGTGGCGGTGGTCTCGCCGTGATGCAGGAAGTTGCGCCGGCGAAATTCCTCGGGCGCGAGGCCGGCCACGCGCGCAATCTTGTTCATATGCCGCTCAAGCGCGAAGATGCTCTGCGGCGCGCCGAATCCTCGGAACGCGCCATGCGGCGGCGCGTTGGTAGCGACCGCGCGGCTGCGAATCCGCACGTTGGGACATAGATAAGGACCAGCGGCGTGAATGGTCCCACGCGAAAGAACCACGGCCGACAACGTAGCGTAAGCGCCGCCGTCGATATCAAACGCGATGTCGAGAGCGAGGAGTTTTCCATCGCGCGAGACGGCCGCCTTAATCCGTGTACGGGAGGGGTGGCGTTTGGTGGTTGCGAGCATGTCTTCGGCCCGATCGTAGATCATCTTCACCGGCTTGCCCGATTTCCACGCCAGCAGCGCCGCGTGGCCGGCGATCATGGACGGGTATTCTTCCTTGCCGCCAAATCCACCGCCGGTCTCCATCTGGATCACGCGGATCTTCTCGGGCGGCAACGGAAATGCTTTCAGCAGCGCTTTGTGAATGTAGTAGGGGCATTGCATGGAGCCCCAGATCGTGATGCCTTGCTCAGGTCCGCCGGACGCGATGACTCCGTTGGTTTCGATGTACAGTTGCTCTTGCGCGCCGGTGCGATACTCGTCCTCGACGATATGGGCCGCCTCGCTCCAGGCCGCGTCGACGTTGCCCTTCTCGACGAGAAACGTTTTGAAAATGTTATCGTCGCCCCAAATCACTTCTTTCTTGGCGAGCGAGTCTTCCATCGTGAAAATCGCGGGGAGAGGATCGATGTCCAGGCGCACAAAACTACGCGCTTTCTCCACCAGATATTTGTCCGGATGGGCGAGTAGCAGCACCGGCTCTTCGGGATGGTTCACGATGCCAGCCGCAAGATAGGGCTGATCGTCAGAAATCAATGCGACGATGTTCTCGCCGGGAATGTCCTGGGCAGTGGCGATGGTGAATTGATCCCAGGGCAGGCCGCCCGTGAATTCAATATTTCGAATGCGCCCACGCGCAACGGGGCTGCGCACGGTAACGCCGTATAGCATGCCGGAAAAAGACAGATCATCGACGTACTTGGCTTCGCCGGTGACTTTTCCCCGCCCCTCTTTCCTCGGAACGGACTGTCCGACGATCTGTGACATCTTCCTCTACTCTACAACTCGCTTGCCGGCGGGCCTAGCCGCGAACGTGCCGCGATCATAAACTTTCTGGCCGCGAAGAAAGGTCGTCTCGACCACGCCGGATAACAATTCACCAGCGTATGGCGTAATGGAATGCCGGTGCTGCAACGCGTATGGATCGATGCGTCTTTCGGCGTCCGGATCGAACACAACCAGGTCGGCGTCGAAGCCTTCGCGAATCGCGCCTTTGCTGCGGTCGAGGCCTGCGAGCCTGGCCGGTTTTTCGCTCATCCATTGCACGATGCGTTCTAGCGAAATGCCGCGCTGCTTGGCTTCGGTCCAAACTACCGGCAGGGCCACTTCGAGGGAGGCGATTCCGCCCCAGGCTTCGAGAAAGCTCCCATCACCGCGCCGCTTCATTTCGGGCGGGCAGGGTGAATGATCGGTCGCGATCAAATCGATGTCGCCATCTGTGAGCGCCTTCCAAAGCAACTCGCGATTCGCGCGCGATCGGATCGGCGGCGCACACTTGAATAGGGTGGCGCCGTTCGCGATTTCCTCCGCATCGAAGTGCAGATAGTGCGGACACGTCTCGACCGTGATGGGTAAGCCTTCAGCGCGCGCGGCTCGCAGTTCACCCAGCGCCTCCGACGAGGATAGATGCACGATGTGGACGCGGCATCGATATTTGCGGCTCAGCTCAATCATGAGGCGGATCGCTTGCACCTCGGCGGCGTCGGGACGCGAAGCAAGGTACGTGGAATATTTCTTCCAATCACCGCCGGAAGCGTGCAAAGACGCGGTGGCTGCACCGATCGGAGCAGGCAGCTCGGCGTGAGTGAGCAGCGGCAGGCCTGATGCGGCGACCGCAGGCAAAGCTGCTTCGAGCTGCGATCGATTCACCAGGGTGAACCCGTCGATACCCGGATGCACCAGGAAACATTTATATCCAAGAACGCCGGCCGTGGCCAGGCTCGCAATGTCGCCCTGATTGTCGGCAACCACACCGCCCCAGAAGGCGTAGTCCACCATACATTGTCCGTGCGCGGCTGAATCCTTCAGGCGCAGATTCTCCACCGTCGTCGTCGCCGGCAGATTGTTGAGAGGCATGTCGACCAGCGTCGTGAATCCACCGGCCGCGGCGGCGCGGGTTGCTGTCCGAAAACCTTCCCACTCGGTGCGGCCTGGTTCATTGATGTGGACGTGCGTGTCGATGAGTCCCGGCAAAATGCACTTTTCGGCGGCATCAAAAACTTCGGTATTGTCCGCCACAAAATCAAATGGCCGGATTGCGTAAATCCGGCCATCGCGAACTTCTATTGAGGCAGCTTCAAGGCCGCCGGGAAAAACAACGCGGCGTGAGCGGATCAGAACCACCGGGTCATCATCACCTTTTGCTCGGTGTAGAAGTAAACGGCGTCTTTTCCGTGCGCGTGCAAATCGCCGAAGAAGGAGTTCTTCCAGCCGGCGAACGGGAAGAAAGCCATGGGCGCGGCCACGCCGATGTTGACGCCCACCATGCCCGCTTCAACCTTGGCTGAATACTCGCGCGCCGCCTTGCCGCTGCTGGTGAAGATGGAAGTGGCATTGCCGAAGCGCGAGCTGTTTACTAGCGTAAGCGCGTCTTCGAGCGTCTTCACGCGCATTACAGAGAGCACCGGCCCGAAGATCTCTTCGCGAGCGATGGTCATGTCGGGTTTGACATTGTCGAAGATCGTCGGTGCGAGGAAAAAGCCTTCGCTCTTTGCTCCCTTTCGACCGTCGCACAGAGGCTTGGCGCCTTCCGCCACGCCCTTGTCGATGTAGCCGGCAACTTTGTCCCTGTGTTCCTTGGTGACCAGCGGCCCCATGTCGACACCTTCTTGGGAGCCATCGCCAATCTTCATGCCGCTCACTTTTTCGGTGAG
>JBGPSX010000137.1:0-8914 GCA_041490325.1 Bryobacteraceae bacterium
AGGATACCGAGGAGTCCGCCCAACAACGACAGGGTCAGGCTCTCGGTGAGGAACTGGCGGATCAGTCGCATGCGGCTTGCACCGAGTGAGGCGCGGACAGCGATCTCGCGTTGGCGGCCGGCTGCTTTGGTCAGCAGTAGATTCGAAACATTGACGCAGGCGATCAACAACAGCAGGCCGACGGCGCCAAACAGAATCCAGAGAGCCTCCCGGATGCCACTCGGGAACGTTTCTTTGAACGAGATGAGGCCGACGCGCCATTTCTCCGGAAAGTCGCGTGGACTCTGGTGTTGCAATTCCTCGATGATGGGGCGCAGGTCCGCTTCGGCTTGCGCGCTGCTGACTTGCGATTTAAGACGTCCTAAAACGTAGACATCACGAACACCCTCGACGACCTCGCCGCGATGGAAGACAACGGGCAGATACACGTCGGCTCCGCGCCACATGAATCGTTTTGGCATGACCCCGACTACGGTTCGGAATTTGTCGTTGAGTTGTAGTTTGCGGCCGATGACGCCGGAGTCGCCTCCGAACTGGCGCTGCCAGAACTTGTAACCAAGGATCGCGACTGGTTCGGCACCAGGCGCCTCATCACTCGGAAGAGTTGCGCGTCCGATGAGCGGCGGTACGCCCATGACGGTGAATGTGTTCATCGAGACGTGATTGCCTCTGAGACGAACCGGATCACCTGAACCGGTCCAAACTACATCACTGATGGTGGAGGCGGTGACACCGTCGAACACAGTACTGCGCCGGGCCAGCTCCAAATACTGATCAGTGTTGTACGAGATGCGACCAAAGCGCTGGTTGGGCTCGCGGACTGCAATGCTCATCAGGTGATCGACGTCTTTGTAGGAAAACGGATCGAGTACGACGGCGTAGATCACGCTGTACATCGCGGTGCTGGCTCCGATGCCGAGCGCCAGCGATCCGGCGGCGATGGCGGTGAAGCTGGGGCTTTTGGCGAGGTTCCGGAGGCCGAACTTTACGTCGCGGACGATCTGTTCAAGCCAGGTGAACACGTTTCTATTTTAGTTTGTCGGCGACCTTAGCTAGCGCTGCGTTGGCGCAGGCAGCGTCTTTGTCACCACCGGGTGCGCCACTGACAGCGACTGCGCCGATGGTGACATCGCCGAACTTGATCGGGACGGCGCCTTGCGCGTTGACGGTGCCGGCAATCGTCGCGGGTGCGGCGGGTGTTCCGGGAGGAGGTGGCTGGGCCGGACCGGATGGGCGATTGTAGATCATCGTGGCGGTCGCTTTCATTTTCGCCATTTCTGTGGTTGCTGCGGTCGCGCCGTCGTCGCGTAGCAGCACTTTCGGCATGTTGAGCCCGTCCACTACGAGCACGGTGACTTTGAAGCCGTCGGCGCGACACCGGACCATGGCTTCGTGCGCGATGGTTTGAGCCACATCGAGAGTGAGAACCCGTGATTCGGGGAGCTGCGCTCGTACGCTGCTGGAAAGAACGATTGCCGCGGCTGTGACAACCGCGAACTTTGTCATGGTCATGAATTGCATTGTATGACGTTCCGCCGACCGTGCGTTCACACGAGTGTGAACGCGGCACGCAGGAGTGCGTGCGCCACAATCTACCAGGCGCCGGGGGTACTGAGATTCAGTGTGCGGACGGCGGGTTCTGGTTGTTCTTCGAATACCAGAGTGAATCCTTCATCTAGCAGACGATTGCGGTAGTAGACCGCGGCCGCGATCGACAAACAGCCGAGCACATAAAGACCGGCCATGCGGGTGGGGCGCTCGAAAGCCCAAGCTTCGAGGGCGGCCATGCTGTAGGCGTAGAGTGCGAATCCCAGCCAGTAGAGAAACCATAGTGTCGTGATGTTGGACTTGCCGGGCAGATAGGAGCAGGTGAACGGAATCTTGCGGAAGTTGACCAGGAAGAGTTCGATCAGCAGCAGCGAGAGCACAATGTCGAAGAAGGTGTGGAAGCACGCCATGGGCAGGTCCCAGATAAAGACGTAGGCGGGGAACAGTGCCGCAAAAAGAGGAAGTACTCCAAAGGCGAACATGGCTTTGCGGACTCCCGACAATGTTTCCTTGCGGCCATCGGCTTCGGAGAGCTGAAAGGCCCAGTTGGCCTTCAAGTCCGAGGGAATCGCGAAGATCACGCGCATGCCCGAGAGGACGAAGAACGAAAGAATCAGGGGCACCGAGAGCAGCGCGGCCGCGGGTTGGCCAGTCAGCGCGCCACTGGATCTCGAAAATGCGCCGACCAGAGCTTGCAGCACCAGCGCGAATCCTACGCCGGCGTAGGCTGCCAGGTAGAGCCAATGCTGGCGGCTGCGGACGATGGTTTTGCCGGTGAAATAGAAAGAGGACTGTTCGAGTGGGCTCGGTACCAGGAAGCGATTGGCCAGGGCGCAGAGGGCGGTGGAGATACGGCTGGGGACGACGTCGAGGATTTCTTCCGATTCAAGCGATCGCTTGACGTGGCGCTGGTAGCTCGCGATGTAGACGAGCGCCGATGATCCGAGTACGAGCCACAATGCGCGCAGCGCCATCTCGGAGCAGCCAGGGAGCGGATCGGGTTGTCCCAGCATTCTTTCATAGAGACCGAGGAACCACATCGGCGGGAAGAAATACAGCAGCCGCCGATTATTCGCCGAATACAGTAGCGAAGAAGTGTCCAGGAACATGAGGAGCATCAGGAGAAGTGCGAACACGGAGAGGAGTTGAATGTAGGTGGAGACGCGGCGGAAGATCCTGAAGCTGAGCAGATTCATCAGCAGGCCTTGCAGGGCCACGAAGCAGAAGAATACGAAGAAAGTTGCAGCGAGCAGGGCCTTGGCGTGCGTGGCCATGCTGGCGAGGACGCCGAAAAATGAGACGCCGCGCTGCATGGAGATGAATGGGTAGAAGAACGTGGAGATGGCGTTCGATGCCACAAAGAACAGCAGGACGAAGGCGCACAGCGAGACGATCTTGGCGCCGAAGATTTCGGGAAGCCGGATGGGAAGGGGAATCAGGATCGAAAAGTCGCGGCGGTCGGGAAACAGCGCGTCCCATTCGAGCACGGTGACGAATCCCATTACCACCATCGAAAACGTCAGGAAGAAAAGCTTGTCGGGGAGGGAAGCTGCTTCGGCGATCGCGGGCGGCTGGGTGCTGAGCGCGGTGTACTTGGGAAGCAACCAGAAGCAGATCAGACCAGGAGTGGAGAGCAGTGCGATTACCTTGCTGATGCTGGCGTGCATTTCGCCTTGCGGCGAGACCAGCTCGTTGTCGAAGAACCGGCCGAAGAAGTGCCGGATAAGAACCTTGTAAAGATCAGGCATGCGCGCGCATCACATCGACAATGTCGCGAGCCACCTGCTCGGCATCTTCCTGAACCACCAACTGCGCGAATATTTGCTCGAGCGAAGGGAGTTGCATGAGGTTGCGCAGGCGTTCGACCGAATCGTCAGCGACCACCTGGCCTTTGTGAAGGATGATGACCGAGGAACACACTTTTTCGACGACTTCGAGGACGTGCGAACTATAAAGGATGATCTTCCCGGCGGCTGAGAGGGACTTGATCAGGTTCTTGAAGACTAGCGCGGAGGTGACGTCGAGTCCTGAGAGCGGCTCATCGAAAATGAGTACGCGCGGATTGTGGAGCAGCGCCGCGCAGATCAGGATCCTCTGCTTCATGCCTTTCGAGTAGGACGAGATCAGGGAGTGCCGGTGTGGATGCATTCCGAACAGTTGCATCAGGTCGGTGATTTTCCGATCCATGGCGCGGAGGCCGAGCGATCGCAGCCGGCCGATCAGTTGCAGGTATTCGCGCCCGGTTAAGTATGGATAGATGTAGGGCACTTCGGGAACGTAGCCGATGGCGCGTTTGTATTCGATGGGGTTGTCGCCAATGTCGAGGCCGTCAAAGTAGATGTGGCCGCGGGTTGGCTCCAGCAGACCGGTCAGCATGTTGACGGTGGTGGTTTTGCCGGAGCCATTGGGTCCCAGATAACCGAGGACTTCGTGAGGACGGATGACGAAGCTGACGCCTTGAACGGCTGGAATGCTGGTGTAGTATTTCGTAAGATCTTTGACTTCGAGGATCGGCATACAGGCTCCGTTGGAGGTTAGACACCGGGGAATCGGCCTGGGTTCCCGTGAACAACCGCTTCCTTTGGTCGCGGCTCGGCTAGGGGTTGTGTGCGGAATTTGGATGCTGGAGAGCAGGCAAAATTGGGTACAGGCCCGGAGTTTCCGCCTTGGCGACTCCTTCATGTGTCGGGGTTTCATGGGGCGGAAATCCGATCCTGCCCCCAATTTACTCGTGCGGCGGAAATCCGATCCTGCCCACAATTATTAGGTTACTGGGTCGCCGTGGACTTCTACGTCGTCGGGATCGAAACCGGTGACGGCTGGTTCCGGGAGTCGTTTCCTGAAATGCGCCCATAGCCAGAACGCCGCGGTGCTGGAGCTCAATAATCCCGAGATTGCACCGATGGTGCGGGGGCTCCAGTATTGCGACGCGATGCCGGCTCCCAGCATCGAGAGCATCATCATGGACCACGACAACGTTTCTATGGTGGCGAAAACGCGTCCGCGAAATTCGTCGGAGACATGCCGCAGCAACTGTGCGATGTTCAGCACGGAGCTGACGGCGATGGCTGCTCGCGATAGGGCGAGAAACAGAATCGCAAGGCCGAAGCTGGGCATCTGACTGAAGACGACGTAGAATCCGCCGTGGAGGATATAGCAGAGTCCGACGGTGCGCTTGTAGCCATCAAAAGAGATCCGCTTACCGAGCCAGTGCGCGAAGGCGCCGCCGAACAGAAGTCCGACGCCGGCGCCGGCCCAGAGGTATCCGATGCCGGCCGGTCCGCGATGGAAGACCAGTTCACCGAAAAGGCTGAATAGGATTTGGGCCGCGCCTCCGCCGGATGCCCAGCCGACCGAAAGCAGCGCGATTCCGAAAATCAACGGCGAGGCGCGCATGTAGCGCAAACCTTCGGTGTACTCGTGCCAGGGGCGGACCACTTCGTTCTCGGTGAGGTCGCGGCGTTCGGCCCGGAAGCTGCCGCTCTTCAGGCGGAGGCCCGAGATACACAGCGCCGAAAACAGGAACGACAGGGCGTTGAAACCGAAAGCCCACTCGAATCCGAACTGCGTTACGCTGGCGCCACCGAGGAACGCGCCTAGAGTCAGCGTGGTCCATTGCGTGGTCTGCGTAAGCGAATTTGCAGTATGCAGCTCTTTTTTGCTCGCGATGGTGGGGAGGATGGCCGACCGGCCGCTGGTGAAAAAGGGCGATGCAAACATCAGCAGGGCGCTCAGCAGATACAGCAGCCACGTGTCGTGTCGCGAGACTGCGAATATGAAACCCAGGGCGACCACGGCGCGAATCAGGTCGCTCGCGATCATGATCCGTTTGCGATCGAAGCGATCCAGGATGACGCCAGCGAGCGGTCCTGCCATGACGGCTGGGATCGCGCGCGACAACATCACGCCGGTTACGACGATGCCGGACTGCGTGTTGGCGAGCGCGAGGCTGAAGACGGCGATGTTGTTGAAGTGATCGCCGATTTCGCTGACTACCTGGCCGCTCCAGGTGTAGCGATAGTTTTGGTTGTTCTTCAGCAGCCGGAGAAAATCAGACACTTCAGGCGCGCTCCGTTATGTAGACCCCGGATATTACGAGGATGCCACCAAGAGCGATCGCGATGCTGACCTTCTCGCCTAGCATCGGGATGGCGATGAGCGTGGCGACCAGGGGTTGCAGATACAGGACGGCCGACACTCGCGTTGCAGGCATATGCGTGAGGACGTAACAGAAGATCAGCGACGCCAGAACCGCGGCGAAGAGGATCATGAAGGCCAGGCTGGCCCAAGCGGCGGGACTTGGGCGGCTGAAATCAAAGTGCGAGCCTTTCCAGATGGTCAGGGGCGCGAGCACGACGGCGCCGATGAAGTACGCGATAGTGTTGACCGCGAGGCTCCCGTAGCGTCTCGTCAGATCTCCTCCTTTTACTGTGAAGAATGCAAAGACCAGGGCGTAGAGCAGCAGCAACACGTCGCCGGTCAGCGTTGCGGACGAGCCTTGCTCCTTGGCGAGCTGTAGGATCAGCACTCCAGCTAAAGCGATCAGCATGCCCACGATCTTCGCGGCGCCGATCCGCTCCTGATGGAAGAGGGCGGCGAGCAGCAGCACCATGAGCGGCACGAGCGATATTCCGAGCGACGCGTGCGCCACGCTAGTCTTGGCGAGTCCCAGGACGAACAAGATCTGAATCGTGCCGAATAGCGCCAGTAGCAGAAACTCTTGCATTCGCAGTTGTCGCCAGATGCGCGGCTGCGCTCGCTGGCTCCACAGAAAGAAAGGCAGGAGGACAATGCCGGAGGCGGCGGCGCGGGCTCCCGCGATGAGCAATGCGGGAAACTCCTTCAATGCGATCTTGCCGATGGCGTAGTTCATCGCCCAGAGCAGCAGCATGAGGGTGACGAGCAGGTAGAGTCGCGCCGTCGAGGGCGCGGGCTCGCTCACGGAATGTTTTCCCGGCGGACCGTGATGGAATCGATGAAATCGTGATCGAGATCGTAACCGAAGCCGGGCTGGTCGCGCACGGCAATGGTTCCTTGCGGGGATACTTCCACGGCGGGGTGGATGATATCGCGGGCCCAGTAACGCTTGCTGGCTGAGACGTCGCCGGGCAGCACGAAGTTGGGAAGCGTGGCTAAGGCGATGTTGTGAGCGCGTCCGATGCCGGACTCGAGCATGCCGCCGCACCACACTGGGACACCGCGTTTTTGCGCGACATCGTGAACTCGCTTGGACTCGGCGAATCCGCCGACGCGGCCCAGCTTGATGTTGATGATGCGGCCGGCGTCCATCGCCAAGGCTTGTTCGGCCTGGTGCGCGGAGCGGATGCACTCATCGAGACAGATGGGCGTCTTGAGCTGGGCCTGGAGTTTCGCGTGGTCGATGATTTCGTCGTGTGCGAGCGGCTGTTCGATCATCATCAGATTGAACTCGTCCAGGCATTTCAGGCGCGGCGTGTCTTCAAGGGTGTAGGCCGAGTTGGCGTCGGCCATGAGCAACGTGTCCGGAAATCGCTGGCGGACTGCGCGGATCACGTCGACGTCCTTGCCGGGCTTGATCTTCATCTTGATGCGCTGGTAACCGGCTGCAAGCTCGGTTTCGATTTTCTGGATCAGTTGCTGGACAGACTCCTGAATGCCGATGGACACGCCGCACGGAATTTCGCGCCGGGCTCCGCCACCGATGTGCTGGTAGAGCGGACGCGCGAGCATGCGAGCTTCTAAGTCCCAGACTGCAACTTCCAGTCCACCGCGCGCCATGTTGTGGCCGCGGATATGCGCGCTTCGCTGGGCGACGTCAGCGGCGCTGTTGAAGGAATAGTTCAGAACTTGTGGGGCGACGTAATCGCGAAGAATGAGCCAGGCCGATTCGGTCCATTCCTCGTTGTAAAAAGGATTTTCGCCGGCCGTGACTTCACCCCAACCCGAGACCCCGCCGGAGATGACCTCCACCAAGACCATGTGGCGTTCGGTGGTGCGGCCGAAGCTGGTCTCGAAGAAATGCAGCAGCGGCATTTTGATTTGCCGCAACGTGATTCTATCTAGTTTGATTCCCATTGTCCGAATAAGTAGGCGCCGGCTTGTTCTGATTTTTCGAAGCCGATAACTGCCAGGCCGCGATCGAATGCGTCGCGGAAACCGTTGCCGGCTGTTTGCTGGATTTCACGGGCGCGTTTTGAATCTGTCGTGCGGATAGCTGCAATGTCTGACGGAATCGCGATGCGTGTTTCGACTGGTTTGCGTTGGAACTCCTGGCCGGCGATGATCGCTATCGCGCGAGGGCTCTTGATCCACCATTCGGCTATGCAGCGATCGGTGGGAAGGCCGCCGTGCAGATGGCTAGTGGTGGTTCCGTATTGGTTGAGCACGTAGCGGCGGACGATTGCGCCTAGGCGTTCCATGTTGAAATAGGCGTTCTTGATTTCCAGCGGGTCGAAGGTCCACTCGATGAGATCGATGCCGCGGCCGAGAGCTTCGTCGCGCTGAGCGAGTTTAAGTTTACGGCCCACGCCGCTGTCGCGATAGCCGGGTAGCACGCCGAGCATGTGGCTGTGCAGGTAGCTCTTGCCTCCGGGTTTGACTCCGGGAATGGCGAGGCAGAATCCGACCATGCGTTGTCCGTCGAAAGCGCCGAAGGCTTGGCCTCCTATTTTGGTGGCTACGACGAACAGGCGCAGGGGGAGCAACTCGATCTCCTCGAAGCCCCAGATTTCTTGTTGCAGGCGGACGGCGTCCTGGAATTCCGAATGATTGGCCAACGCGCGGATTTCAATCATCGTGTGCCTTGGCCTGCTGCCAGAGCGACTCCATTTCCTGAATGGTGGCGCCGGGGAGAGCCGCGTGGCTTTCGACGTAGCCGAAGCGTTTGCGGAATTTGGCGTTGGTTTTACGGAGAGCCTGCTCGGGATCGACTTTGAGGCGCCGCGCTAGGTTGACGAGGACGAACAGCAGGTCGCCGATTTCGCCTTCAATCTCGGAATGCGACGCGGTGGCGCGCGCTTGGGCGAGCTCGTGCAGTTCCTCAGTGAGTTTGTCGAGGACTTGCTCGGGATTATCCCAATCGAATCCGACGCCGGCGGCTTTGGTACTGATTTGTTGGGCTTCGATCAACGCTGGGAGGTTGCGCGGAACGGATTCGAGAAGAGTGCGGGGCGATTCGCCTTTGTTTTTGCGCTCATCGGCCTTGATCTCGTCCCAGCGGCGCTTCACGTCGTCGGCGGTTTGGGCGTCGCCGTCGGCGAAGATGTGCGGATGGCGGCGGATGAGCTTCTCGTTGATGGCGTCGATTGAATCGTCGATGCGAAACTTGTTTTCCTCGGATGCCATTTGAGCGAAGAAGACGGACTGAAGCAGCAGGTCGCCCAGTTCG
>JBGPSX010000138.1:0-8885 GCA_041490325.1 Bryobacteraceae bacterium
ATGGCTTGGTCGCGGTGCATGGCTTCATTTTGCCCAATACGCTTTCACCCAGTCAACTGAACCCGCAAGAAGAAGCGGAATGTCGCATGCCGCTCCGCCGCCGGGGGGAGAGTCTGCGGCCGATCGCCTCGACATCGTCCGCAATGTGGATCGGTTGTAGGTGCTGCAGCTCGCTGAGGCCACGAACCATGATTGAGGGCAGCTTAGCCGCCCGCCCAAACCTTGAGCAACGTGACAGGCCGGAATATTTCCTTTAGGCTGAAAAGGACAGGAGTAACGACCGATGGAAGTGCATTTTACGCCGGAACAGGAAGCGAAGCTTGCACAGATCGCCGCCACCGCAGGCACTGAAGCCGAGGAGTTGGTAAAGGGGGCCGCCTTGCAGTTGCTCGCAAAGGACGCTCATTTCCGCGCCGCGGTACTGGAAGGCAAAGCCTACGCCGACCGAGGCGAGTTCATCGAGGAAGAAGAGATGGACGCCCCCTTTGAACAGATGCTCCGCTCTTAAATGCGTATCCGCTGGATGCCGCCCGCCGCCGCGGACCTGCAAAGCATCAGCGAGTACCTGAAAGAGCATCACCCGCAGTATCGCCAGCCGACTATGCGCAAGCTCTACGAGACGATACGGGCGTTGAAAGAATCGCCCCACCGGGGCCGGCCGGGCCGTGTCGGTGGAACGTGGGAGCTTCTATTTCCACCCATGCCTTACATTGCGGTGTATCGCGTGCACGAGCAGAGCATCGAGATTTGACGCATTTATCACACGTCGCAGGACCGGGCATAGCGACGCCGGGAGCCGGGTCGTCGCACGACGAAATTGAATTTGCGCCACCTTTGTTTGTGCCACCTTGCTCGCGAAGCCTGATCCACCACCGGCGCCGATCGGGATCGAAGTCTGCGACTTTGATCGAGAATCCGGGCCAAAGAGGAAAGAAGGTCAGATCCGCCGTACGACTCTGCTGGAGGATCTTGAAAGGCTTTTCGACATTCAACTCTCGCCACCGGCCGTCGACGCTGGGAGGTCGATCCAGCCGTCTGGTGGGATCGTGTCGAGCGGTACGTTGTCCTTCGTTAGTGAGAGCTGAAAACGGGTTGTGCCGGCTAAGACTTCTAGCGGGATCCGCAGTTCTAACACTCTCTTTCGTGCGAACTGGACCGCCGGATTGTCCAGCAGCGAGATCGAGGCGTGTTCGGTACGGAGTTCGATTTTCACCATTTCCGGCGCGCCCTCGAAGTCGAAGCAAAGATAGAGATTGTGGCTGTCGACTCCGTAGTACAGCTCGCGCACTATCAATTGCCCGCCGTGCATGGAGCCGGAGCGCGAGTCGCTGCGGTAGCGGCCTGCGCCCATCCATTCGAAATAGGAAGTGACCTCGCCGTCGATCACGGGATGAATTGGATTGGCCGGCAGTTCGTGAAAATCGTCGGCCTGCAGCATTAGAAGCGGGCGCGACAACTCGTCGGGTGGACTAAGGTTCAGCGCGCGATAGACGTTCGCCAAGTGCTGCCGGTACAATTCGTCGAACTCGAGCCGGTTCTCGGATTGGTGTTCGGGGCCATACCACCAGCACCAATCGCTGCCTTCGGCGATCAGGAGTTCCTCGAATGCCAGGCGGCGGTTTTCTTCTGAGACATTGGGCGCCACCTCATCGAACTTCTGGCGTGCGCGCAACAGGAATTCCCAGGCCTTGTTGTCTTCCGGCGCGCCGATCCAGATGTCGAAGTTGGCGTTGATCCAGGAGCCGGGGAAGACGTGATCAAGCGGCTGCGGCTGATCGAGCGCCAAGGCCTCGCTGACTGTCAGGGCTCTTAAATCGGATGATTCACTAATGCGTTTGTAGAGCTCCCGCAGGAACGGCCGGCCATTGTAATAGTAATATTCCCACGCATTCTCGCCATCCAGAATAATGGGGACCAACACATCCGAGCCCGCGGCGGCTAGCGGTTCGGCATTGGCTCGGATGAGACCGAGAAAATGCTCGGCTGCTTCGGCGGCATCCATCTTCGAATAGACAAAGCCCACCTGATCGCTCAAGAAGTGATCGCGGAAGATCATTCGCAACTCGTGGCCGGGCTGGCTCCAGAGATAGGATCGATAGGTCAGATCGGGGCCGGCGGTTTGGTACAGTGTTTGAGCGAGCACGCCGTCGTCGGTAGCGGCCCATTGGAAGCCTGCTTCCGCGGCCAGCGATAGTGCTTCGTCCGACACCGAACCCTCCGAGGGCCACAGTCCGACAGGAGCGCGGCCGAATTCGCGCTCGATGAAATCGCGCGCGGTTTTGAGCTGATACCGTGCGTCGCCGGGATAGCAAAAGCGGCTGGGCAGCGGAACGTTCGGATGCGAGACTTGCGCGATGTTCGAATCGCAGATGAGCGGCAGGATCGGGTGGTAGAACGGCGTTGTCGAAATTTCGATCTGTCCACGCGCGGCGAAGTCCTTGTACACCGGCACGACTTGCGTCAGTATCTCGCGCTGCTTGCGAGCCATCAGCGCCTGATCGTCGAGCGAATATCCGCGCTCTTTGGCCGCAAGCGCTTGGACCTCGCTGTCGTTCGCTTGGAATTCCTCGTCGAACCAGGCGAGTTGTGAGAGCACTTGCAGGTCGCGCAGATCTTGAAGGCTGAAGAACCGGCGCGCGCGCTGTGGATTTACGCCGGACCTTTGCCAGGCGTCGAACAGCTCGCCATAACGCGGATAGCGATAAATCATGCGGGTGGCGTTGGCTTGGAAGAAATACTTGAGGATGAACTCTTGTTCGGATTCTGTTAAGTCCTGCGCCCGTTTCACGGCGCATTCCAGGAACGGATCTACGGCTTGGCCCGAGGCGTACTCTTGAATCTGGACGATCACCGAGGGGACCAGGTTGAAGGTTTGATGCACGGCCGGGAATTCGTCGAGGATCTTGACCATGCCGTAGTAGTCTTTCAGGGCGTGGAAGCGGGTCCAGGGGAGGCGATATTCTCCGGTGACCAGGTCCTTGTAGAAGGGCTGGTGCATGTGCCAGACGAAGCAGAGGTTGATCATTGTTTGAGGGCGTTCACACAAGTGTGAACGCGGCACGCTGAGAGCGTGCGCCACGTCATTTTGCGAACAAACTGCGGACTGGGGGCGGTGGGTCCGTGCCGCGGATCGCTAGCCATAGGATGTCGTTCAATTCATCGTCGTCGATTTCATCGGCTTCGTCGAAGTCGAGTTTTGCTGAGCGGGCGGCTGTGGGCGAATTGGCGGGATTTCGCTCTTCGAGTGAGATGCGCGGCTTCTCGGCTTGATAGGGCGTCAGGACCGGCGTCTTAGAAAAGCAGTTGATCATGGGGCGTGCGCCTGCGTCGAAATGGGTCATAGGACGAAGGTGCAGGATCAGCTCCATGGTACGGAGCACAGAGGTAGTGTTGTACATTGTGCTGTCGATCGTGCCGGTGTGAGTGTACGGAGAGATTACGAATACAGGCGAGCGATGGGCGTCAATGTGATCGGGACCGTTCTGCGCGTCATCCTCCAGGATGAAGATCGCGGTGCTCTTCCAGAATTTACTGCGCGACATTCCTTCGACGATCATGCCGAGCGCGTAGTCGTTGTCGGCGAACGAAGAGAGCGGCGCGATTTTTCCGGCGCTGGTTCCGCTGGTATGGTCATTCCCCAGACGCATGATCATGAACGCCGGCATGGAATTGGATTTGTCGAACTCGGTTAAGTCGTCCAGGAATGTTTGGGCGCGCTTGACGTCGGGATAATCGAGATCGAAGCCGCGATATTTCAAGTTTGTGACTTTGGCCAGGACCGGATCGCGCATGCCTTCGATCTGGATGCCATCTTCGCCAGCGGCCTTTTTGTTCGTGGCGTAGTAACCGTAGTTGCGCATCGAAACGTTGCGCGCGGCCGCGTTAGTCCAGATGTAGCCGGCAGGCGGAACGGCGGCTGGGTCGCTGCCCTCATAATCGTAATGTTTGCGGCGGCCGGCATAACTGTTGGGCCAGAGCTTCTGCACGTAGTCGTTCGCGATGGCTGAAGTAGACCAGGCGTGGCCGTCGGCGCTCACATCGCCGTTCACATAGAAGTTGTCGAACAGCACGTACTCCCGCGCCAGCTTGTGATGATTCGGGCTGATCTTTTCGCAGAACAGGCACAGCGACGGATCGCTCTCGCCCTTGCCCATGTCGCCCAGTACCTGATCGTACGTTCGATTCTCTTTGACTATGTAGAGAACGTGTTCGATGGCCGGAAGACCTTCGGGACCAGCATCCAGCTTCTCGTCGCTGTATGGGGAATTGCCGAGCACTTCCTGGGTGTAGCTTCTGAGTTGTTCATCGCTCAACGGCGGAATGAACGATGCAGAACCGGTTTGCAGATTGCCGATGTATTCGCGCCGGATGGGCGGCTCGCTTGCGTGGCTTGGAGCGGCGGTGCGCACGGTCGGATTGGGCCCGCCGGGATTTGGATAGCTGCGCGAACCGCGGCCGTTCAACACCACCAGCCTTCCGTCGGCGAGCACTCTGGCAGCGGTGGGATACCAGCCGCTGGGGATGAATCCGAGGACGTGGCTGCGCGCTTCGGTGACATCCACGACACCAGTGGCGTTGGCATCCGAACAAACCACGTATAAGCGGCTCTGATCCGGACTGATCGCAAGTGCGCTGGGAGTCATGCCGAGCGGGTGATTGGGCGACGTAGATACGTTGATGGTTTCCACCACGCGCAGATCGCCGCTGTCCGAAACAGCCACAGAGAAAACGTTGTTCGTGTTGGCCGCTGAGACAAAGATGCGCGCCTTCCAGCCGGTGTCCTGACCCTCTTCCGATGCGGTGGTCTTGTCGCGCCAGATCATGTCGGTGGGATGCGCGCCGACACGCAACACCTGCAACTGCGCGCCGCCGATGGTCTGATGGCGAACGATGGAGCCATCCGCCCAACTGGTGACGAAGAACGATTTTCCGTCGGGATGAAACAGGATGCGATAGGGGCGGCGGCCGGTCTTGAAGCGTTCGATGATCATGCCGGACTGCGGATTCACAACGACGATGGTGTCGTGGTAAAGATCGCAAGCGTAGAGCAGGTGACCGTCCGGGGAAACAGCGACATCACCGATAAAGTCGCGATGAGTGCGATCCGCGGCCTTGACCACTTCGAATGCCCGCGTGGGTAGCAGCTTGCCATTTTCATCGAACGAGTATTCGAAGATAGAGGCTTTCGATCCACCGCCCACCCAGAGCAGCCGGCCGTTCGATGAAAGCGTGAGGCCGAGCCAAGCGTCGGGTACCGGCGTGCGTCCCATTTCATGGCCGTCTTTCGTATCGAGAACGCTTACTGATGGCGGTTTGTAGCCGCCGTTCAATATCAGCAGAAATTTCCCGTCGGGCGAAAGCGCTGAGGACATGGGCATGGTGTCGAGTGGAATTTGCGCGCCGGCGGGTTTCACGCGCCACCCGCTGCTCAACAGAAATCCACCATTGGGTAGAACGCCAACTTGTTCGCGGGGGACGGGTTGCGTCGACGATGAAAGAGCCGTTATGGCGATAAGGATCATCGCAGCCAGAATCAGGCGTGGCTGGCGGCTGGTGCTGGATGGCTGTTGCTGTATCATTCGGAGAACCTCTGCGCGATGGGGAAGCGGCGGCCGATGCCGAACGCCTTGGTGGTTACTTTCAAGCCGGGAGCGGCCTGTTGACGCTTGTATTCGTTGCGATCCACTTTGTTCACAATGTCGCGAACTAGAGTTACAGGAAGATGAAGGGCATCGGCAATCTCTTGGGGCGACTCGTTATTCTCAACGTAGCCGCGCAGGATCTGATCGAGCACGTCGTATTCGGGAAGCGAGTCGGTGTCTTTCTGATCGGGCCGCAGCTCGGCGGACGGCGGTTTGACGAAAACGTTTTCGGGAATTGCATTCGCGTGGCGCTTGTTGGCGACTCGCGAGAGTGCGTAGACAAGTGTTTTGGGGACATCGCTGATCACCGCGAGTCCGCCGCACATGTCGCCGTAGAGCGTGCAGTAGCCGACGGCGAGCTCGCTCTTATTGCCGGTGGTGAGCACGATGGCGCCCCATTTGTTCGAGAGCGCCATGAGGGTTACGCCACGCAGTCGCGATTGCAGATTCTCTTGGGTCACACCCACCTGACCGTCGCCGAAGACCGGCTGCAGCGCCTGGAGATGAACTTCGTACTGGTTTCGAATAGAAATCAGCTCAAAGCGGATGCCGAGATTGCGAGCCATGTCGCGCGCGTCGGTGACGCTGTGAGCGGATGAGAACGGGCCGGGCATTCCGACGCCGACGACATTTTCTTGGCCGACTGCATCCACCGCTATGGCGGCTGTGAGAGACGAATCGATGCCACCGCTCAGGCCGATGATCACACGCTCGAATCCGCATTTGTGTATGTAGTCGCGAGTACCGGCCACTAACGCCTGGTAGGCGGCTTCGCATTCATCGGGATAATTCTCGTGACGATCTCCGGACAGGGTTTCGGTGTCGACCAAAGCAAGGTCTTCTTCGAACGAGGCTGCGGCGCAGATTACTTCTCCGGCCGCGTTCATGGCGAAACTGCTGCCATCGAAGACGAGCTGGTCATTGCCGCCGACCTGGTTCACGTAGACGATGGGGATCTTGAAATGCCGCGCGGTAGTAGCGAAAACCTCGTGGCGCTGCGCGCGCTTGCCCATGTGATACGGCGACGCATTGATGCTGATGAGAAGGCGGGCGCCACTTTGGGCCAGTTCTTCCACCGGGTCGCGACTGTAAAGACGGCGCTCCCAATATTGTTTGTCGTTCCACGCGTCTTCGCAGACTGTGAGCGCGGTGGGAGAGCCGGCGAGCGTCAGCGGTGTCTGTTTTGGCGCTGGCTCGAAGTAGCGTTTTTCGTCGAACACGTCGTAGCTAGGAAGCAACATCTTGTTCTGACGGAATGCGACGCGGCCGTTTTGAATTACGGCGGCGCTGTTGTAGATTGGGTTGCCGGACGTGGACCCCGTACGCGTGACGGTCCCGCAGATGATGGTGATGTCGAGTGCGGCGGATTCGGCCGCCAGACGCTCCAGGTGTTGCTCGGCGCCATCCAAGAAACTCTCTTTTTCGAGCAGATCTCGCGGTGGGTAGCCAGTGATGGCGAGTTCGGGGAAGACCACGACACTTGCGCCGGACTGAGCCGCACGCTGGGCGAAGGAGAGGATCTTCTTTGAGTTCCCGCAGAGATCGCCAACTGTGTTGTTGGTTTGCGCAAGGGCGATCTTCATGCAGGCATCCGAGTCCTTATTGTACTGGGAGCTAGGGGTGGGGCGTTCCTCGTGGTGCACGCATTCTTGACGTTGCTGAAAGAGTTTCTTGAAGACCGCTCCCTTTGGTCACGGCTCGGCCAGCGGCCGGATACGGTTGCTCGCGATTAGATGCGTCAGCGCCGATTCCGAGCCGTGACCACAGGGAGCGGTTTGAGTTATTATTCAGCATCCTCAGGGTGTGCGTGGGCTACAACGTCGCTGCGGCGCGGCGTGGGTCAACTCTCCAGACGTTTTGCTGACGGAGGTTCGATAGCCAGACCGATCCCAGGCCCACGCGGATCGCGTCGCCACCTGGGCCGGCGAACTGCTGCACTACTTTGTTAGTGGATGGATCGATGCGTGTCAGCGGAAATTCGAAGGATGTCACCCAGACCGAGCCTTCGCCGGCTGAGATGTCGCCGCCGTCGCCCGGGACACCGGCCTCGATTGTTGCGATCACTTTGTTCGACTTGGGATCGATGCGCGTCACGCTGCCGTCGCCTTGGTTCAAGACCCACACCGCGCCTTCGCCGATGGTCAGGAAGCGCGGCTTCTTGCCGACCTTGATGGTTTCGGTTACGAGATTGGTCCTGGGGTTGACGCGAGTCACGAGGTCCTGCTGGCTGCTGGTGACCCAAACCGCCCCTTCGCCGAAAGCTGGGACGAACGAACCCTTTGCCAGATAGATCTCGGCTACGACCTTGTTGGTATCGGGATCGAATCGCGCTAGCGTGCCTTGGTTGTCGGTCATGAGCCAGACGCTGCCCGCGCCGATCGCGATGCCGCCTTCCGAGTCCGCGATGGTAGTGGGGATCGTGGCCTTCACTTCTCCTGTCTTCAGATCGACGCGCGATACTGTTTTGTCGCCGCAATTGGGAACCCAGAGACTGCCGAATCCAGTCGCCAGTCCGGAACAGGGCTTAGCGCCGGCCGCAATCGTCGCCAGCACCTTGTTGGTCTTCGGATCGATGCGCGTGATGCTGCCCTTGGGGTAATTCGAGATCCACACGGACTCGTCCACGGCGATCCAGTCGGGCGAGCCGGGTACTTCGAAGATCGCATCGGGCTTTAGTTTTTCGATCGGAATGCGGGCACCCGGGGTCTTCACGCCCGGACGCGGCGTCTGCTGGGCGAACGCGGCGAGAGCCAGCAGCAGGATTCCGATTCGGTTCACTCTGGAATCATAACGCGGGTCGAGAAATGGTCCAATAGTAAAAGTTGAACTATGCTCAATCGCACAGCCGGCGCCAAGTTGTCGCTGGCCCTTTTCGGGTTTGGGGCCCAGCTTTTTTCGGCAACCGACGCCGATTCCTTCGAAAACAAGATTCGCCCGCTGCTTGCGAATAACTGCTATTCCTGCCATAGCAATACTCAGCTTGGCGGACTGCGAGTGGATTCACGCGATGCGTTGCTCAAGGGCGGCGCCTCGGGTCCGGCGATCACGCCCGGCGATCCTGACAAGAGTCTGCTGATTCAAGCCATTCGTCAGACCAGCGAGAAGCTCAAAATGCCGAAGGGCGGCAAGCTGAAGCAGCCAGAGATCGAGGCGCTGGTGGAATGGGTTCGCAGCGGCGCGGACTGGCCGGAGACCAAGGCGGCCGCGGTCGAAAAGTTGAAACCGGAGCAGCGCGCGTTCTGG
>JBGPSX010000139.1:0-8881 GCA_041490325.1 Bryobacteraceae bacterium
CAGGAACGGCGAAGACACCCGGCGTATCGTCGAAACCAGTTTGAAGAGTCTGCAAGTGGATCAATTGGACCTGATTCATATCCATAGCCTCACCTCGAACGACGATCTTGCAAGCATTGAGTCCAAGGGCGGCGTATTGGAGCAATTGACGAAGCTCCGGGACCAGAAACTTACGCGATTTATCGGAATTACCAGCCACACCGATCCAGCCGTCTTGAAGGCAGCGCTCGAACGGCATGACTTTGACTGCACCCAGATGGCTCTGAATGCCGCAATGGTGGGTATGCGCAACGGGCGGAGCGGCATGGTCCCGAATGAGGAAATGAAGACCAGCTTCGAAACGTTAGCGCTCCCCGTGGCGGTGAAGAAGAATATGGGCATCATTGCGATGAAGGTCTTCGCGCAGGACGCCTTACTTTCCACAGCGACACCCGAGAAACTGATGTACTACTCGCTTTCCCTGCCCGTCGCCGCTGTTGTGATCGGAATGCCGAAGATGGAGCACTTAGAGGACAACGTCCGGCTGGCTAAGGCGTTTAAGCCACTGCCAAAATCCGAGATGAAGCACTTGTCATCGACGATTTCGGCCCAGCATAAGGTAGCGCTCGACCGATTCTTCGCAACGCACGTTGACGCTTGATTTAGTCTGTCCGCAGCGTTCGGTTCGGATCCATCAGCGCGGCGCGACGCGCGGGTAGCGCGCTTGCAAGCAACGCAACTGCCAGCAGCACGGCTGGCACGCTCAGGAACGTCACCGCATCGGTGGTGCTCACGCCATAGATAAGACTCATTGCCGCCCGCGCCAGTGCCAACCCGCCGCCAACTCCGATGACGATTCCCGCTAGCGTCACGGCAGTCCCATGCCACAGGATCATCTTCAGCACCTGCGAGGACCGTGCGCCCAGCGCCATCCGGATGCCGATCTCGCGCGCCCGCCGCGCAACCGAGAAACTGATCACGCCGTATACGCCGATCGAGGCGATCAGCAGTCCCATGCATCCGCACAAGCCGAACAACGACGCAGCCAGGCGCGGCACAAACAATGCCTCCACCGCGTGCGTTTCCATCGTGCCGGCCGGCGTCACTACCAGTTCCGGATCGCGCGAGAGAAGCTGCCGCCGGATCGATTCGCGCAGAAGTTCCGGATCCTGCACGGTCTTGACCATGAGAGTCAGGCCGGCGACTGAGCCTTTGCCGGCGTATCCGTGCAAAAGCGGCCGGTACAAGATCGGCGTCGCTTCAGATTTCTGGATCATCTCGTATTTCGAGTTGGCGACAACTGCCACGATGCGCGCCATTCGCTGGGCATCGACTACGCGGCGGCCGAGCGCATTCTGATTCGGAAAAAGCTTGCGCGCCAGCTCCTGATTCACAATAACGATGGGCTCGTTCGAAGACTCAGCGCGAAAATCGACGCCGGTCAGAATCGGAATGCCCAGTGTTTCGAAGTAGCGGGGCGCCACCGCCATGACGGCCGTTCGGTCGCTTTGATTGCCGTCCGCGCGACCCTCCGCGCCGACCCGAGTGAAGTTGCCACCGAGACTCAGTGGAATCAAGTTGGTCACGCTGGCCGACCGTACTCCGGGCAGCGCCTCGGCATCGCCCAGCACGTCCAGCAACAGTCGCCGCGTCTGCTTGTCGTCGTAGCGGATCAACGCCGGATCAAAACGCACCAGCAGCACGTTGCTTGCATTCATTCCGGTGACGATCCGTTCCGATGCCCCGAGGCTGCGTAGAAACAGACCCGAGCAGATTAGAAGCATCGCGGAGATCGCCATCTGGGCCACAACCAAGGCATTACGCAGACCGAATCGGCGCAGTCCGGCGATATTGCCAGCTTCCGATCGCATGCTTTCGGTTAGATTCGGTCGCGTCGCCCGGAACGCCGGAACCAGACCAAACGCTATTCCCGTGAACACGGCCAGCGCAGTGGAAAACAAAACAACCCGGTAGTCGATCGATATCGCGAGGTCGATGGGGATTGGCATCGGCAAGTGAAAGCCTCCAATGTGGCGGCCAGCCCAGGCTGCGAGAAAGACGCCCAGGATTCCGCCTCCCAGGGCGAGCAGGACACTTTCGGTCATCAATTGGCGGACTAACCGCCCGCGTCCAGCGCCAATCGCCAGCCGTGTCGCGATCTCCTTACTTCGCGCCGACGCCCGCGCGAGCATCAGGTTGGCGATATTGGCGCAGGCAGTTAACAGCACCAGAAAGGTGACGGTGAGCAACAGCAAGAAGGCCGGCATCGCGATCTTGCGGATGCCTGCGAGCAACTGACCGGCGCGTTCGACATAGAACCCGCGGTCGCGCTCGAGGCTTGGCACTCGCTCGCGTATTCCGTGGGCTAGCGCATCCAGTTCCGATCGCGCCTGTCGCAAGTCGACTCCCGGCCGAACGCGCCCTAGTCCCATCAGCCATTGCGAGTTGTAATTCGTCAGCCGTTCTCGATCGTCGCCCAGCCGCTGCATTTCCGATAGCTGTGAAAGAGGCAGGAAGAAGTCGGCGCCGAGTCCCACTTCAGTGCCTCGAAAACCGTCGCCTGTGACGCCCACTACAGTCATGGCACGTTTGTTGACTTGGATCGCGCGTCCGACAATGCCAGGGTCGGCTCCAAAACGGCTCACCCACAACCCGTGTGTCAGCACGATTTTCGCGGGCCCTCCGGGTATGTCATCGTGGCCGTCGACGAAGCCCCTTCCGGCGGCAAAGGCCGGTTTCACCACATCGAAGTAATTCGCGGTCACCAGGAAGCCCCAGTCGCGCCGCGCTTCCCCTCCGTCGGGATGAATGGCAGCCGGGAGAAGTGGAGCGAATGCCGCGACGCCTTGCCAGGAGCGCGCCCAACGGCGGACGTCCTGAATCTCCGGAAACGAGAGCGTTTCGCCGGCGACTCCTTCTTTTTTATGAATAGCAGTGATCGACATCAAGCGCTCTGCCTGCGCCACCGGAAGCGGGCGGAACACGGTCAAGTTGACGATGCTGAAGATAGTGGAGCACGCGCCGATGCCGAGCGCCGCCGACAAAATCGCCACGGCCGCGAACCCCGGATTCCGACTCAGGCTGCGCGCGCCATAGCGCAGGTCCTGCCAGAAATCCGACCAGTAGCGCGCGATCCAGATCTCGCGCGATTGTTCCTGTTTCGCGTCAAAGTTTCCGAATTTGCGCCGCGCCTTCGCCCGGGCGTCAGATTCGCTCCACCCGCTTGCACGCAATTCGGCCACCTTCTCCTCAACGTGCAACTCCATCTCTACGCGCAACGCGGCTTCCCTCTTTGCGCTCCCGAACCAGTATCGTATTCGCCGTATCAGCATGCCCGTTAATCCATTCCCATCACGCGCGCGATGGCCAGCGTGAGATGTTTGTAGCGCTCCTTCTCCTTGGCCAGTTGCCTGCGGCCTTTTGCCGTCAACCGATAGATTCGAGCCTTCCGGTTATTTGGCGGTAAGCCCCCACTCTCCGTCGATCCAGCCATGCAATTCCAGCCGCTGCAGCGCAGGATACAGAGAGCCTTCCTCGATGAGGATTTCATCGCCCGACGTCTGCTGGATATTCTGCACGATGGCGTAGCCGTGCAAATCGCCCCGGGTCAGGGTTTTGAGAATCAGCATGTCCAGAGACCCCGGCAGCGAATCGTTCTTCTGTGCCTTGCGTCCCATACCAAGAATTCTTAGCCTCGTCTCACGATACAACGCAATGTTCCGGGGAAATGTTCCAAGAAATTCTGAGGCCGGGTTTATTCGTTTCGAAGGGCCTGCATCGGATCGATGGATGCAGCGCGCCGCGCGGGCAGATACGATGCGACGGCAGCCGTGAACAGGACCACCACGCAGGCCACGCTCAGCAGCAGCGGATTATTCGGCGAAATACCATAGAGCGCGATCCGCAACAATTGGCCTCCAGCGACAGCGCCTGCCAGCCCGATAGCAATCCCTATCAGCACCAACACCATTGCTTTCTTAAAAACCATTACGAGCATTTCACCACGGCTGGCGCCCAGCGCGACACGCAGACCAATCTCTCGTGTCCGCCTTGCTACGCCATATGCCAGCAGGCCATAGAGACCAGTGACGGTCAGCAGCAAGGCAATCGCGGCGAAACTGCCGAGCAACAGCATCTGAAAACGTGGACGCGCCACGCCCGCGGCCAGCAAAGCCTCCAGCGTACGCACATCATAAACTGGAAGCTGCTTGTCGAGCGATGCGACCGCGCCGCGTATTTCCGGCTCCAGCCGCAGTGGCGCCGCCGCGCTTCGAACCAGGATTGACGGGCAACACCACGGCAGTTGCTTGTACGGAAAATAGTAGATCGGCTCCGGCCCAGGCTTCAGCGGTGACTGCTTCGCATCGCCCACCACCGCGATGATCTCTCTTATTTCCTCGCCCCGATCGCCCGCCGTCGCACCCGGCTCAATCCGTTTTCCCACGGCATTCTCTCCGGGGAAGAACTTCTCAGCAAACGCATGATTCACAATCAGCACCGGCGCCGCGTTCGAATCGTCCTGCTCATTGAAGTCCCTGCCACGCAGAAATGCAGCGCCTATGGTCTTAAAGTATCCAGGCGTCACGACCGCCATATTCGAACTGGGACGCTCCGCCGGCGGCGCCGGCCGATCCTGAATGTTGAACGACACGGTCATCTGGCTGCCTGTTAGCGGGAGCGGCATCACGGTGGCGGCGGAGGTCGCGCCGGGCACGTTCCGCAGCTTTTCCAATAACTCCGCATAGAAGACGTTTTGTTTTTCACCCGGGTAATCCTTGTCGGGAAGGCTCAAGCTGAAGCTCAGCAATCCCACTGGCTGAAATCCAAGGTCCCGCTGCATCAGGCGATGGAAGCTGGCGATCAGCAGCCCCGCGCCGCTGAGAAGTATTAACCCCAGCGCTACTTGTCCCACGCAAAGAGCGCTGCGAAGTCCCTCTGACCGGTTGGTGGTCGCTCGCGCCCCTTCCTTCAGAGCGCTGTTGACTTCGGGCCTAATGATCCGCAGCAGAGGAGCGAGACTGAACAACAGGCTCGTCGCAACGGCCAGTAGCGCGGTAAAGAGCAGCACATGGCCATCGATGCTCGTTTCCTG
Organism: Bryobacteraceae bacterium; assembly: GCA_041490325.1. Taxonomy (GTDB): domain Bacteria; phylum Acidobacteriota; class Terriglobia; order Bryobacterales; family Bryobacteraceae; genus Palsa-89. The sequence continues at coordinate 5,072 of JBGPSX010000139.1, forward strand.
AATGCGCGGTATGCTGGTTCCGGCCAACGGCAGCATCAACTGTATCGTGCCCTTCGCCGCCAGCACTCCCGCCGCGCAACCGATGATGGATAGCGTCAGGCTTTCAGTGATGAGCTGCCGTACCAGGCGTCCCTGTCCTGCACCGATCGCCGTGCGTACGGCAAACTCCCGCGCTCTTTCCGCACTGCGCGTGAGCAAGAGATTCGCGATGTTGGCGCATACGATCAGCAGCACCAGTCCCACCGCTCCCAGCAGGATCAGCAACGGCTTCCTCGTATCGCCGGCCAGGTTTTCCACTTCCGGGCGGACCAGCGTGGCGGCGACGTTCTTGTTCGAATCGGGATATTGTTTTGCCAGCGCGGCGCCCACGGCGTCCAATTGCGCTCGTGCCTGCTCAATCCCGATGCCCGGCTTGAGGCGCGCCATGGCATTCAACAATCGCGCGCCGCGTTGTTTTGTGATGGCCGTATAGGTGGCTGAATCGGCATCGCGCGCTAGCGTGGTCCAAATCTGAACCGGGGCGCCGCCGAGTGGAAAGTTGAAGCCTGGGGGCGCAATTCCGACGATCGTGTTCGGCTCCCTGTCGATGATCAGGGTTCGCCCCACGGCCGTTGCGTCTCCGCCAAACTGTTCCTGCCAGAGTTGGTGACTGAGAATCACGACGCGTTGGCCCGACTCCTCCTCCTGCGGCAGGAATCCACGGCCAATCAGAGGCTGAACGCCGAGCAATGGAAACAGGTCCCACGAAACGATCTGCCCGCGAAGATGCAGGGGCTGCCCTGTCCCGGTTAAAGCGAATTGGGAGTCACGGTAACTGACGATGTCGTCAAAAACCTTGTTGTCGCTGCGAAAATCGAAGAACGTCGGATACGACAAATCGGTTGGGACTGGCCCCCGCCGATCGATGGATTTCACAGACACCAGACGCTCTGGCTCCGGATACGGCAGCGGTCGAAGGAGGACGGCATTCACCACGCTGAACACGGCGGTGTTGACGCCCATGCCCAGGGCCAGCGTCAGGACAGTGGCTAGCGTGAACGACGGCGACTTGCGAAGTTGCCGAAGGGCGAAACGAATATCGGCGATGAAATCTTCCACGATCCACCAGCGCCAGACATCCCGCCCTTTTTCTTCCAGCCGCGTTACATTGCCGAACTCGCGCCGCGCGGCCGCGGTTGCTTCCCGTCGCGGCATCCCAGTCGCGACCAGTTCGTCAATCTTCTCCTCCAGGTGCTGCTGAATCTCGTCCGCAAGATCGCGCCGGAGTTGACGCCGCGAAAGTAGCTGCGTGATCCAGTTCATGGCTTCACCGGCGAGAGCACCAGCCGGATGCCCTCCAGCATGCGCTCAAAACTTAAAACTTCCCGATCCAGGCGTTCCAGGCCAGCGGGCGTAATCTCATAAGTCCTAACGCGGCGGCCAGCCGCGGAGATGCCCCACTTGGCCTTCACCAGCCGGGCCTTCAGCATTCTCTGCAGCGCCGGATATAACGAGCCTTCCTCCACTTGAAGCAACTCGTTGGATGTGCGTTTGATATGCTGTACCAGCGCGTAGCCGTGCAATGGCCGCAACTTTAAGGTCTGGAGAATCATCATCTCCAGCGCGCCGGGGAATAAATCTTTCTGATCTTTGGTTGGCGACACTAGTTTGCTCTAGGCCTAGACTAAACTAGCCTAAGCCGGGAGTCAACCAAATTCTCGCCAAAAGCATGAGGCGCTTTTGACGCGCGCTACGCTAAGTCGGTGAGGAACAGTTCCATGCGATACCTAGTGAGTCTCCTGGCGGTGGCTGTCAATCTATCTGCCCAGACGCCAACGTTCCAGCAAACCAAGATCGCCGTCGGCTGCAACCCCACGAAAGTCGTTTCCGGCGACTTCAACGGCGACCACGTACCCGATCTCGCGTTTGCGTGCAGAGCCGGCGCCCAGTCGCCTATTAGCATCTTGCTGGGCAATGGCGATGGGACTTTCCAGACTCCCATATCCATCACCTCGCCAGCGATCGGAACCAACCAGGGGAACCACCTGGTAGCGGCGGACTTTACCCGCGACGGAAAAACCGACTTGGCTTATGTCGCCGCCAGTGGCGACCTCCTGATTCTGGTTTCCTTAGACGACGGAACATTTCGTTCGATCACATCGTCGCCAGTGAACTCGAAGCTCGCCCTCGCTGCCGCGGCGGATATGAACGGCGACGGTGGTCCAGATTTGATCTTTCTGAGCGGCCAGAATGACAGCTTTGCGGTCATTGCAATCGGTAAGACTGATGGCAGTTTCTTTACGCCTGCTCCGATCGATCTGACCAACCTCACCGGCCGTCTGAAGTCTTTCTCTGCCGACGGACTCGCCGTGGGCGATTACAATGGCGATGGCCGGCTGGATCTGATGATCCACGGCACGCCGGTTTACTCCGACCCGGCAATTCTTAGTGCGAGCGGGGTTTTTACCGCGCTTTCGCAGCCGGACGGTTCCTACTCGAGGTTCTTATTGATATACGCCAACCCGCCGCTTGTTATGGCGGACTTTAATGGCGATGGCAAGCTGGACATCGCCGGGCATGGCTTCTATGACACCGCCAAGTCACTGGATATCTATCTGAACGGAACACCAGGAGCGCCAACAAATGCAGGCCCTTACTACGACGGCCCGTTCGCGGCGGCCGATCTCAATGGAGATGGCAGGGCCGATCTCGCCTTGACGTCCGGTAGTCTGAACGCATTGCGGATCGTGAGCCTCAAGCCCGACCTCACTTCGCAGCAAACATTTATCGATCTCGGCGCGTCGCCAGGTGACGTGCTGATTGCCGATCTGGACGGAGACGGAAAGCCCGACATCGTCACCGCGAACTCGTCCAACGCCTCCATCCTGATCAACACAACACCGACCGCCTTCGTCAGCGCCGCGTTGAATGGCGCCTCGTTCGCTACTAGTCAATCCATCGCCCCCGGATCTTTGATTTCGCTATTCGGTACCGGCATCGCGTCGTCCACCGCGCAGGCTTCGGCGATTCCGCTGCCCGTTTCGCTCGGCGGCGTGTCAGTCGCCATCGGCGGTGTTCCCGCCCCGCTGCTATTCGTTTCTTCGAAACAGCTCAACGTTCAAGTGCCCTGGACCCTCGCGGCCGGTCCCGCCAACGTAGTCGTGACCGTCAACGGAACGGCGCTCGGTGCGTTTCAAGCCACCGTTGCTGCCCTCTCGCCCGGAATCTTCAGCACCCAATTTGGAGTTGGACAAGCCATCGCGATCAACTCCGATGGTTCGTTGGCCGGGCCTGAAGGGTCCATCCCCGGCATCGCGACGCATCCTGCAAAACCGGGCGGCACGATCATCGTGCTGGCAACCGGCTTGGGCGCCGTGACGCCGTCGATCTCGACCGGCGAGGCATCCTCGGACGCGTTGCGCAACGCCGTCACGAAACCCACGATTCTGATCGGTGGCCTGCCCGCGGACGTGCCGTTCGCCGGACTCTCGCCTCAATTCGTCGGCGTGAATCAAATCAACGTGGTGGTGCCCAAGGTCGCGGCCGGCGTGCTGGCTCTTCAGATCGATGAAGGCGGCGTCCGCACCACGGACAAGGTGACCATCGCGGTCGCCAATCCTTGATGAACTAGTGGGCCGGAAGATTGGGGGCTGGCTCGGATTTCCGCCGGATGATATCCGGGCAATGAAGGAGTAGCCAAGGCGGAAACTCCGTGCCTGTACCCAATCTTTACCGTGACTACTCACTTTCGCCAGGGGCTGCTCAGGCTCACCCTTGTTTGCGGCATCGGATGTGCAGGAAGTAAGCAACAACGCGAGTGTCCTCCACGGC
>JBGPSX010000140.1:0-8880 GCA_041490325.1 Bryobacteraceae bacterium
GCCGGTATCCGCGATATAAAGGTTGCCGGCGGAATCGACGGCCAACCCATACGGCTGGTCGAGCGTAGCGTTGAGGGCCGGGCCGCCGTCGCCTGCGAAGCCCCGGTCTCCGGCGCCGGCCACGCGAGTGATGATGCCGTCCGGCGTGACCTTGCGAATCTGTCCGCCGAATTCCGAGACGTAGACGTTGCCCGCGCCATCCACGGTAACGGCGATGGGCGAAAACAGCCCGGCATTCACAGCCAACCCTCCGTCGCCGGTGACGAAACCGAAGCCATTGCCAGCGATGACATTGACGATGCCATCCGGACCAACGCGCATCACCATCAGGTTGCCATTGTCGGCGATGAAGTAATTGCCGTTGCGATCGGCGGCGAGATCCAGACCGAAGCTGCCGCTGAAAGGCGCGTTGAGGGCGAGTTTGCCATCGCCTGGGAAGAGCCAGTCGGTGCCCGCAATGGTCGTGATCACACGCTGCGAGAAGGCTGCGGTGGCGAACCCGAACAGCGCGCTAAAGAAAATTGAGAGTCTGAACGGCATGGCCGGGGCTGAGGCCACGAGCGTAGCACGCCGCGTACTTCCTTTGGGAAAGTCCGCGACATGCGAAATTGATATCAAGCATGGACAACACGACGTTCCTTTCTTTGGTCGATTCCGGTGACGCGGAATTGTACGACGTGCGTACGCGCGTGCCGGGCCCTCAAGGCTCTCTTCCGCTCACGGCCGAGATGTTGCTGAACCGCCCGTCCGGAGATCTGTTCGGACTCAGCCAGGATGCGGGCATGGGTTGGGATCCACGGCGCCTGGGCGGACCCGAAGTTCTCATCTTGAGCACTCACGGCGGGATTCGCGCGCCCGACGGTACGCCGATAGCGCTCGGCTATCACACCGGTCACTGGGAAGTGGGTCTGTTGATGCAGGCCGCGGCCGAGGAATTGAAGAGCGCCGGCGCCGTTCCTTTCGCCGGCTATTGCACCGACCCATGCGACGGACGCACGCAGGGCACACCGGGGATGTTCGATAGTCTGCCGTATCGCAACGACGCGGCGTGCATTTTCAGGCGCTTGATTCGCTCGCTCCCAACTCGCCGCGGCGTTTTGGGCGTCGCCACTTGCGACAAAGGCCTGCCCGCCATGATGATGGCGCTCGCCGGGACGCCGGATCTTGCGTGCGTGCTCGTGCCCGGCGGCGTCACGTTGCTGGCTGAAGAAGGCGAAGACGCAGGCAGAATACAAAGCATCGGCGCACGTTTCGCGCACGGGCAGATTACGCTGGAACACGCCGCCGACATGGGCTGCCGCGCTTGCGCATCGCCCGGAGGTGGATGCCAATTCCTCGGGACGGCCGCAACCTCGCAGGTGGTTGGCGAAGCGCTGGGAATGTCGTTGACACACTCGGCGCTCGCGCCGTCGGGGCATCCTATCTGGCTCGACATGGCGCGTCGCTCGGCGCGCGCGGTGCTGGCTCTCGAATCCCGTGGCATTCACATGAAGGACATTCTCACGGAAGCGTCGCTTTGGAACGCCATGGTGACGCACGCGGCTTTTGGCGGATCTACGAACCTGATCCTGCACATCCCCGCGATCGCGCACGCGGCCGGACTGCGGCGGCCCACGGCTGAAGATTGGGCCAGCATCAACCGCAAAGTGCCCAGGCTGGTGGATGTGCTGCCCAACGGTCCGCGCAACCATCCTACTGTGCAAGTATTTCTCGCGGGCGCGGTCCCGGAAGTGATGCTGCATTTGCGGCATGCCGGATTGCTTCAAACAGATGCCCTCACAGTTTCGGGCGAACCGCTCGGCCGCATGCTCGATTGGTGGGAATCATCGGAACGCCGCGCGCGTTTGCGCCAACTCTTGCAGGAGCGCGACGGCATCGATCCCACGGACGTGATCCTCGACCCGCAATCGGCGCGCAGCCGCGGACTCACATCCACCGTCTGCTTTCCTACCGGCAATCTGGCGCCGCAAGGCTCCGTCATCAAGAGCACCGCGATCGATCCGGCTGTCGTCGATGGCGATGGAGTCTATCGCAAAACCGGGCCTGCGCGTGTTTTTCTGACCGAACCGGACGTCATCGCGGCCATCAAACAAGGACGCATCCAAGCGGGCGACGTGATTGTATTGATCTGTCGCGGACCCATGGGGGCGGGAATGGAGGAGATTTATCAAATCACATCGGCTCTCAAGCATCTAGCTTTCGGAAAACACGTCGCTCTGTTGACGGACGCGCGATTCAGCGGCGTATCCACCGGAGCGTGCATCGGACACATCTCGCCCGAGGCGCTGGCCGGCGGCCCCATCGGAAAAATAATGGAAGGCGATCTGATCGAGATTGTCATCGATCGAAAGAACCTGGACGGCGCCGTGAATCTCATCACGTCCGTAGGTGGACGGCTAGGCGGCGATGTGTTGCTGGCGCGGCGATCACCGCGTCCGGACCTCGCGGCCGACTGTCAACTCCCGAACGATACTCGTCTCTGGGCGGCGCTTCAGGACGTGAGTGGCGGCGCCTGGGGCGGATCGGTTTTCGATACCGACGCGATCTTGCGCGTTCTCGACGCGGGGAAAAAAGCGCTGATGCCGGCAGCAAAGCTCTAATGAATGATGCGCAAGCTCGCTAGACTGTTGCGCGCCATTGCGCTCGGCGTAGTCGTTCTGGCCGTAGCGCTGTATCTGTTTTGGGGATTCTGCCTTTTCAGCCTGCGTTGGATTGACCCCGTCACGACCACGGTTCAAATTCAACGGCGGCTGGAAGCTGCCAAGGAGCATCGGGCGTACAAGAAGCGCTACGAGTTCGTGCCGTTGCGGCGTATCGCGCCCAATTTGCAACACGCCGTGATCTCAGCCGAAGACGGGCGTTTTTTCAAACACCATGGTTTCGACTGGATCGAAATGCAGAAGGTCTTGGAGGACGACCTGAAGCGTCACAAATTCGGACGAGGCGGTTCCACCATCACGCAGCAACTGGTCAAGAATCTCTTTCTGACAACCGGCCGCTCCTTCATCCGAAAAGGCGCCGAGTTCACGCTGGTACCGCTGGCCGAAGCAATCCTGACGAAGAATCGAATCCTCGAGTTGTACCTGAACGTAATCGAATGGGGCCCGGGCATTTACGGCGCCGAGGCATCCAGCGAATTCTACTATCGCATTCATGCGTCGGAGGTGAACCGCGATCAGGCGGCGCGACTGGCCGCGATCATCCCCGCCCCGCTGCGCCGTAAGCCGCAATACATGAACGACTACAGCGACGAAATCCTCGCGTGAATGGCTCAATCCGGCTGGTAAGACTGGAAGAAGACGACGATTTTCTGGGTCCCGGTAGTACGTGGCGCACGCACTCTTGCGTGCCGCGTTCACACTCGTGTGAACGCCGAAGCAGTATGCAATCACTGGTACGGCGCCAACCTCGGCGGCCGGAAATCCGGTTCCAGCAACCAGACGTGACGATCCGGATAATACCGTTGCAGTTTCTGATTCTCCGCCGTTCCGAGATCGCGCGCCCAGACGACGCGCGCCGAATCGATGTCGGCCGCATTGTGTACCCATTCCTCGAAGTCGTGCTGTGGCCAGTAGCGAACAAACACCAGATGTTTTCCCGGCAGTTGCCCGAGTCGCGCGTTGATGGCGATTCGCCCCTCTGGATCGCCGTGATTAATTGTGTCCCAGGTTTCGTACTGGGTCATCGCCGTTCGCAGTCCTTCATCCGGGGATAAGTGCAACCCGTACCAAAAAAGAAAATGCGCGGCGCATAGAAATAAGACCATCCGCGCCGCCATGGAATTGAAGCGCGCTAACCGCTCCAGTCCCGCCACTGCAACCAGAACGAACAGGCACGTCAAAGCCGCGATGTAATGCGTGTAGAAATAGGAATAGAAGCTGGAGCCGAGGTTGAAAAGCAGTATCGAACCAGCTACCCACGCGAATCGATACTCGCGCATCGCGACCACAAAGAACGGCAACGCCAGGTACAGCGGAGCAAGTAAGAAGAAGCGATGGTAGCGTAAGCGATTCCAGAAGCGGGCCCAGTAGCTGCTCCAGCTATCGGTATCCTGACCATGCACACCCGACTGAATCTCGTAATTCAACTGTTGCTCGCGCGTGAGTTCCCGGTGCGGAATCGGGTTTGGCTGTAGCGTTAATGTCGCCGGCACGCCGTATTGATAGCGGCTCAGCATGTAGGGCAGCGTGGTCCAGTTACCCGTGACAGCGTGATTTTGGAAGAGCATGAGAGCCACCGCCGGGAGCGTACTCAACACAACGATCCCTGCAGCCTTCAGAACTTTGCGAAGACCGGCTCGATCGCGCAGCAATGGAAGAAAGAAGAGCAGCGCGCTTGCCAGTAAGAATACGGACTCGTACGGACGAGTCAGTAAATGCAGGCCGAGTCCAGCGCCTAGCAGAGCGGCATCGCGGCGCCGGCCGCCGTCGCGCAATCTCGGCAGCGATCCAAACACCAGGCATCCCGCGATGGCCGATATTGCGCCGCCCCAGTAACTGTTCATCCATTGATTGAGTGGCCCGAATTGAGAAACGGCGAGCGTGCCGCCGATCAGAGCCCATCCTGGCGTCGTCCACGCGCGCAGCATCCAATAGCAAAGCGCGCAGAAAGCGCCGACGGAAATTGCGACGCCGGCCCACGGATGACCGAAGGTCACCCAACCCAGTGCGATCGCGATGCCTTGGCCCAGCGGAAAAATGGAACTGTAGACCGGCTCCTGAAGAACGAAGAACGTCTCGAAGAACTGGTGGAACGGATGCGTAGGATTCGCGAGGCGAAAATGCCGCACAGTATCGGCGGAGAGGATATAGCTGAAATCGTCGGACACGCTGGGCGACGGCACTGGATACGTGGGCATAAGCGCCAGCCGAAGCACAATCGGAAGCAAGAACAGGATCAGCATCGACCAGCCGGTCTTCTCCGCGAGTTTCCGCGCGTAGGGTTCGATCCACGGCCGGCATGTCAGAACCAGCGCCACCAGCAGCGCTGCAATGATCAGCTCGACAAGATCGCTCGCCCCGAAACCAATTGGATTCTGGCGGGGCAGCAAGAGACGGAACAGGTCGGACAAATCGGATGGACGCATGCGCTAACGCACCTGCTCCAGTCTCAGTATTGAAGGCTCAACTTTCACGGGCGCTGGTGGTGGCGCCGGTTCATACCGGCTTAGTTTCGGAGGCCGTGCGTCCGGCTCGAGCAACCACACCGCGCGATCTGGATAATATCGCCGCAGCTTTTCATTCTCGACCGGCCCTAAATCGCGAGCCCACACGATGCGCGAGTCATCGATATCGGCGCCGTTGTAAACCCACTCATCCTGAAAAATGTGCTGCGGCCAATAGCGGACGATCACCAGTTGCTTGCCCGGCGTTTGAGCCAGTTGCTGATTCACGAAACTCCGGCGTTCTGGATTTCGATGGTTGATCGCGTTCCAGGTCTCATACTGCCTCATCGCAACTGAAACATCAGATGCATCGAAGACATGCATCGCGTACCAGAACAAGAAATGAGCAACGCATAGAAAGACAATCAGGCGCGCAGCGTCGGCGCCCACCGGATGTCCACGGAGCCTAAGCCGATCAAGCTGCCGCAGGCCTGTAACCGCAGCCAGCAAAAGCAAACAGGTCGCTGCTGCGATGTAATGAGTCTGGAACGCAGGAAAGAAATTGACACCCAGGGCAAAGAGGAGCAGCGTAGCAACAATCCAAAGAAATCGGCGTTCCCGCACCGCAGCCAGGAAAAACGGCAGCACAATGTACAGTGGAGCCAGAAAGAAGAAGCGATAGAAGCGCATGCGATACGCAAGCCGCACCAGATAGCTCTTGACTGTCTCTGACCCGCTGCGAAACGAGAGTTGCGCCTTGTACTCCTGCTCTTGCTGCAGCGTCAGTTCGCGATGAGGAACGAGATCCGCTTCAAACGTGAACGACGCCGGCACGCCGTATTGATATTTGCTGAGCATTTCAGGCAGCGTAGTCCAGCTTCCGGTCACCTGCTTGTCGTGTAGCAGCGTAACCAAAACTGCCGGCGCCGCAACCAAAACCGCAATAGCAGCCACCCGCGCCAGCGATCTCAACCTCCCGGCCTGTCGCAGCGTCGGCATAAAGAACAGAATCACGCTGGCAAACAGAAAAATGGATTCATACGGACGCACGATCAAATGCATCCCGAGACCCAGACCCAGCCAGACTGCGTTGCGGGCGCGATAGTTGTCACTGAGGCGCGGCAGCGCACCAAACACCAGGCACCCTGCCGTCGCCGCGAATGCGCCGCCCCAATAGCTGTTCATCCACTGACTCAGCGGGCCGAATTCGATTACCGCAAGAGCGCCTCCCAGCAACGCCCAGCCCGGCGTCGTCCAGCCGCGCAGCATCCAATAACACAGCGCGCAGAACGCGCCTGAAAAAAGCAGCACTCCGCCCCACGGAATTCCGAAGAGCATGCGGCCCAGCGCCATCGCGAGCCCCTGCCCGATCGGATAAATCGAACTGTAGGCCGGCTCCTGCAAGACGAAGAATGTCTCGAAAAACTGGCGCAGCGGATGCGAAGGATTCGCTAAGCGAAAGTGCCGCAGAGTATCCGCCACCAGCAAATGACTGAATTCGTCGTAAATGTCGGGCGAAGGAACCGGATGGTGCGCCAGCAACGCCAACCGAAGCGCAACTGGAAACACGGCCAGCAGCAACATACACCAGGCCGTCTTGCCTGCGAGCTTGTTCGCGTATCGTTCGATCCCCGGTCGCGACATCAGCGCGAACAACACCAGCAACGCCGCCAATGTGAACTCGATGAAGTCGCTCGCGCCGAATCCAATCGGATTGCGAAGGGGTAAGAACGACCGAAAAAGGTCGAACTGAAACATGAATGTTCCATTCTCCCAAAGGCGCCGTACGTTCACCGTGGCTGCTACGATAACGCTAGTTCATGGTGATCGTTCCCGGCAGTCCGGAAGAACTGGCCTCCCAACTCGCCGATGCCAGCGCGCAGCGGCAGACCATCACACTCTGCGGACATTCGAGCAAGGATCGGATGGCCGGACCGATCCTCGACTCCGACGTGAGTATTTCTACGACCGCGCTCGCTCGCGTACTTCAGTATGAACCACGAGACCTGACTATCAGCGTCGAGGCCGGCCTGCCGTGGTCCGAGTTGAACCGCGTTCTGGCCGAGCACCGGCAAATGGTTCCACTCGATCCGCCGTTTTCCGGCAGCGCGACGGTTGGTGGCGTTGTAGCATCGAATACCAGCGGCCCACGCCGCCGCCTCTATGGAAGCGCTCGCGACATGCTGATCGGCATAACATTCGCAACTCTCGAAGGCAAGCTGATCAGGAGCGGCGGAATGGTGGTGAAGAACGTCGCCGGTCTCGATATGGGAAAGCTCATGATTGGATCCTTCGGCACCTTGGCGGCGATTGCAGTCGTGAACTTCAGAGTCCATCCTTTGCCGGCCGCTTCGCGAACCTTCGTCCAGGAATTTGTGCGCGCAACTGAAGCGATTACGGCCAGAGACAGAGTTCTGAAGAGTACGCTCCAACCAGCCGCCATCGATATTCTCAAGTCCGCCGACGGCTACGATCTCGCGATTCAAGCCGGCGGCAGCGCCAGGCTGCTGGATCGTTATGCTCGGGAACTGCCGGCAGCGCGGTCCTTAGCAGGTGATGAACAAGAGGCGTGGTGGCAGAAGATTCGCGAGTTGACGCCGCAGTTTCTTCAGCAACACGAAAACGGCGCCGTTCTGCGCGTCTCGTGCACGCTTTCGGAGGTTGGCCGCGTTCTTGAATCGCTACCGGCGCCGGCTTTGGCCCGCGCGGGTTCGGGAGTCTGCTATGGATATTTCGCGAACGCCGAAGAGTTGCGCCACTCGCAACACGGCAAGAGCGTGATCGAATTCGCTACCAACGCAACGCGCCAAAACACCGCTCTCTGGCCCGAGCCCGGAACCGACTTTGCGATGATGAAGGAGATCAAGCGCATGTTTGATCCCCACGATCTCCTCAACCGCCGCCGGATGTATGGCCGCATCTGAACTCATCAACGGCGACGCGGCGCGGCAATTTGACGCGCCTCAGCAATCCGATCTGGACAAGTGCGTCCACTGCGGACTCTGTTTGAATGCGTGCCCCACTTACCGCGAGCTGCACGTGGAAATGGATTCTCCCCGTGGCCGCATTTATCAGATGGCGCAGGTACGCAGTGGCGCGGCCATCACGCCTTCCTATATCGAACACATCGAGCTGTGCCTGGCCTGCCGCGGATGCGAGACCGCCTGTCCATCCGGCGTGCCTTACGGTCGGCTGGTGGAAGCAGCACGCGCCGAAATTGAGACAGTCATTGAACGCCCTTGGCATGTGCGCCTGTTGCGCCGGTTGGTGTTCGGAAAACTCCTGCCCTCGCGCTTGAATCTTGGGATTGTCGCGGCCGCGCTGTATTTCTATCAAGCCAGCGGTCTGAAATGGCTGGTGCGGTTGTTGGGTTTTCTGCCGTCCAAACTGCGCGAAGCGGAAAGTCTCGCGCCAGAAATTCAAATCCCGTTTTTCTTCAGCTACTACGGCAAGGTCCTGCCGGCAGAGGGCGAGCAGCGCCATCGCGTTGCATTCCTCGGTGGATGCATCGCGAACGTCAGCTTCGCGCGACTCAATGAGGCCACGGTCCGCGTACTACAGAAAAATGGCTGCGAAGTTTCGATTCCCGAAGGCCAGACCTGCTGCGGAGCGTTGCACGTACACGCCGGGCTTCGCGAAGACGCGCGCAAACTGGCTCGGCGGAATATCGATGCCCTGCTGGATGGGAATTTCGACGCCATCCTCACTAACGCGGCCGGCTGCGGCTCGACGTTGAAAGAGTACGACGAATTGCTGGAGCACGATCCCGCCTACGC
>JBGPSX010000141.1:0-8869 GCA_041490325.1 Bryobacteraceae bacterium
AACAAGGTGCGTCGGTTATCCGCGTCAATGGCGACAACATCGGTGGAATCGTGAGCAGCGCGAAGGGCCCGGAAGCCGGAGTCTGGGTAATAGCGGAAACCACCGACCTGCCCACCAAGTTCGCGAAGATTGTGGTCACCGGCGACCGAGGACGCTACCTGATTCCGGATTTGCCCAAGGCCAACTACAACGTCTGGGCGCGCGGCTACGGCCTAGTGGATTCGCCGAAAACGCGGACCGCTCCAGGCAACACTGTCAATCTCACGCCCGCGGTGGCGCCGAATGCGCGCGCGGCGGCGGAATATTATCCCGCGAGTTACTGGTATTCCCTGCTCCACATTCCAGCCAAGAGCGAATTTCCAGGCACCGGGCCGAAAGGCAACGGCATCTCGGAGAACATGAAGAGCCAGGCGCAGTTTTTGGAGCTGGTGAAGACCGATAGCTGTTGGTCGTGTCATCAGCTCGGCAACAAAGCTACGCGCGAGATTCCGAAGGCGCTCGGCAATTTCGATTCGCCGACTCAAGCTTGGGAACGGCGCATACAGTCCGGACAAGCGGGCGGCGCTATGCTGGGCGGAATCGGACGCATGGGCAAGGAACGCGCGCTGGCGATGTTCGCCGACTGGACCAATCGCATCGCGGCCGGCGAGCTGCCGCCTGCTCCGCCACGACCGCAAGGCGTGGAGCGAAATGTCGTGATCACGATGTGGGACTGGGCCGGATCGAAGGCCTATCTGCATGACGAGATCGCGACCGATAAACGGAATCCGCACGTCAACGCGAACGGGTTGCTGTATGGGGCTCCGGAACTGAGCACCGACAATGTCCCGATTCTGGATCCCGTGCGCCACACTGCAACGGTTCTGAAGATTCCTGTGAGAGATCCGAAGACCGAAGGACCTGGCAAGCCGTTGCAAGCTTCGCCGTATTGGGGCGAGGAACCCATTTGGGATAGCCTGACCAACATCCACAATCCGATGTTCGACGAGAAGGGCCGCGTTTGGCTGACATCGGTGATTCGTCCTCCCGCCAATCCGGATTTTTGCAAAGAAGGTTCCAGCCATCCATCCGCGAAACTGTTCCCGTTGAATCGAAGCGGCCGGCAACTGGCGATGTTCGATCCGCAGACCAAGAAGATTACGCTGATCGACACTTGTTTCGGCACGCACCATTTGCAATTCGCGCAGGATGCCAACAATACGCTGTGGACCAGTAGTGGCGGCGGAGGCGATGCAGTCGGCTGGCTCAACACCAAGTTGTTCGATGAGACGCATGACGAACAAAAGTCGCAGGGTTGGACCGCTCTGATCCTGGACACGAACGGCAACGGCAAGCGCGATGCCTACGTGGAACCGAACCAACCGCTCGATCCCGCAAAAGACAAGCGCCTCGCGGGCGCATTCTACGGCGTTACCGTCAGCCCGGCCGACGGGTCGATTTGGGGATCAGTGCTGGGATTTCCTGGTTCCGTGGTGCGTTTGAATCCCGGATCACATCCTCCCGAAACCGCGTTGGCCGAAGTGTACGAACTGCCCTGGAACAATCCGAAGGCGGCGGTGCAAGGATTCTCGCCGCGTGGGCTCGACATCGACACCAACGGTGTAGTCTGGACGGTCACTGCCAGCGGTCATTTCGCCAGCTTCGATCGGCGCAAATGTAAGGGTGCGCTCAACGGTCCCAGTGCGACGGGACAACATTGTCCGGAAGGCTGGGCGCTCTATCCATTCCCAGCGCCCCAACTCAAGGGCGTCACCGATTCCGGCAGTGCCGAGGCGAGTTATTACGATTGGGTGGATCAGTTCGACACATTCGGCCTCGGCAAGGACGTGCCCATCGCGACCGGAAACGGAGAAGACGCTCTCATGGCGCTTGTGGACGGCAAGTGGGTTGTGTTGCGCGTGCCATATCCGATTGGCTTTTTCGCCAAGGGACTGGATGGCCGTATCGACGATCCGAAGGCCGGATGGAAGGGCAAAGGATTGTGGTCGACTTACGCCACTCGTACACCGTTCCACGTGGAAGGCGGCAAGGGCACGATGAGCAAGGTGCTGCACTTCCAGCTACGACCCAATCCGCTTGCGAATTGACCAGCTCGATCGCCGCGTGTTTCTGCCCTCAGAAACACCTTGATGCGGCGTCGCGCTCCTAAGAAATTGGACTTTGCCGAATGACTGGCGATGGCTCGCGCGAGTAGCCAGCGGCAGCGAGCTTAAAATAGAAACACTGTGGAATATCAACAACTCGGAAATACCGGCGTGTTTGTTTCCCGCCTCTGCTTCGGTGCGATGACCTTTGGCGGCGCCGGGTCGCTCTTCCAAGTAGTCGGCGGACTCCCTCAGTCCGACGTCGACGCACTCGTCAACACTTCAATCGACGCCGGCATTAATTTCTTCGACACCGCCAACATTTACTCCATGGGCGAATCGGAGACGATGCTGGCGAAAGCGCTTGGATCGCGCCGCAAGGACGTGGTGGTGGCTTCGAAAGTGTTCGGGCGTATGGGTAAAGGTCCAAATGAAGTTGGCTTGTCCAGACTGCACATTATGCAGCAGATAGATGCCAGTCTACAACGCCTCAACACTGACTACATCGACCTTTATCAGATTCACGGGTTCGACCCGCTGACGCCGCTCGAAGAAACACTGAGTGCGCTCAACGATCTGGTTCGGCAAGGCAAGGTGCGCTATATCGGATGCTCCAATCTGGCGGCCTGGCACATTATGAAGGCGCTTGGAATTTCCACACTGGAGCACTTTGAAAAATTTGTGACGCTGCAGGCGTATTACTCGCTCGCCGGCCGCGAACTGGAACGCGAAATCGTGCCGATGCTGCTCGATCAGAAACTGGGTCTGCTGGTGTGGAGCCCGCTGGCCGGCGGATTCCTGTCGGGCAAGTTTACGCGCAACGGCGCGGTGGACGAAGAGTCGCGGCGCAGCAAGTTCAGCTTTCCTCCAGTGAACCTGGAAAAAGCCTACGTCATCATCGAGGTCATGCAAGAAGTCGCGAAGCGCCGCAGTGCAACTGTCGCGCAGGTCGCCCTGGGGTGGCTGCTGCACCAACCCAGTGTGACCAGCGTAATTATCGGCGCGAAGAAACTGAACCAGTTGAAAGACAACCTGGGCGCAGTGGATCTGAAACTCGACACCCAGGATTTGAAGCAACTCGACGAAGCCAGCCGCCTGGCGCCGGAGTATCCGAACTGGATGTTCGGCGCGCAAGGGTCGGACAGACGGCCTGGGCAAGTGCGCGACTGGTCGAGATTCATGGTTTCAAAATAGGATTGAAGATCACGTACCCGCGAGCGGAGTCCACATAGATCGAGTGAAAGGCGCTTGCGGGTAAAACACCGTTGACAAGTTCCGCTGCGCCACCACGCCGGACGCTGATGGCCGGTAACCGTTTCGACATGGATCGCCCGATGCACACCCGTTGGTCCGCTACCCGCACTGGCAGGTCGCCCGAATTCGTGGTCAGCAGGGCGCCGGAAAAGGACGGCGCGGAGAACGGTTGATCAAAGAGAATCAACGCTGCTGCGCCGGAATCGAGTACTAGCTTTTGCCTTTTGCCTGCCACGTCCACCTCCACCGTGATGCGTCCGTCCAATACGCGAAATGGGATTTGCTCTCCATGCAGATGGTCTGGTGTGGGATCGAGTGTAAGACGACCTGCGTCGAAATCCAACCGGTAGTTTCGACCGAGCAAGAAATTATGTCCAAGGACACCGTCAGCCAACCGGTCGACCTGCCGGACGCCGTCAAATCCTCCGATCAGAACTTCGAGATCGGCGACGGCAATGCGTTGGCTGGTTTCCGTCTCGAGCGCAATCGTTCGAACACGGGAGGCGCCGACCCAGACTTCGCCGGTTGAGGTCACCTGACGCACCCGCGAGTCGGGTCGTATCCCCAGCTTCGCCGCAATCGCAGGTGAGACCGCGCTGGACTGCGCTCCGGTATCCAACAAAAAACGATAGGGTCCGGAGCCGTTCAGGTAAACTGAGTTAACGACGAGAAAAGGCCGCAATCGCTCCAGGCGCACTGTTTGTGGATGACCTGAGAGTGGGACCAAGCTGGAGAGCGAGACCGAGGTGGCGAGCAAGACCGCGAATAGCATGACGGCCACAGGTTAGGCCGAAACGAAGCAACCGGTCGTGACGGATCTCTGATGTTCCTCGTCTGATCAGATGATGCCTGTACCGTTACGAGTTTTTGAACGTCTTATGAAATCGTGATGGACACGCATCCCCCGAATTATCAATTCGATAACGTTGAAGTGCGGCCGCGCTCATTCGAAGTGGTGAAGGCCGGCGCGGCGGTGTCGCTGGAGCCGAAGTCGATCCGAGTGCTCCTGCACCTCATCGAAAATCGCGATCGCGCGGTTTCCAAGGAAGAATTGTTTCAGACGGTTTGGCCCGACACCACCGTCAGCGACAACGCACTGACGCGCGTCATAGCTCAACTCCGGCGCGAACTCGGGGACGATGCCCGGGAGCCGCGCTACATTCAAACCATTCCGACATTGGGATACCGATTCGTCGGAGCCGTGCGTCTGATCGGCAACGGGGCCAGCCGGCCGGCCGAAAAAACGAGCTCGCTGCGGGTGTCGCTGGTTGCCGTGGGCCTTATGTTACCCGCCATGACCGTGGGCGCTTACCTCGTGTATCACGGCCGATACTCGACACCATCCAAGGCGCAGACCGAGCACGAACTAGTCCAATTGACCACGTCGGCTGGATTCGACACCTCGCCGACCTTCTCGCCAAATGCAGATTCGTTGGCCTACTGCTCGGATCGAACCGGCCGGTTCGAGGTGTACGTGCGTCCCCTCCACGGCGCGATTCAGGAAACGCAACTCACTACCGATGGCGCCCAGAACGTGCAGCCGGCCTGGTCTCCGAATGGCAAGAGCATCGCCTACCATTCGGCGGCGAAGGGCGGTATCTGGATTATTCCGTCGTCCGGCGGACTCGCCCGTCAACTGACCGCCATGGGATCACAACCGGCCTGGTCGCCGGATAGCCGGCGCATCGCGTACCGCTCGGAAAATGTTTTCTCGCTGGCGCCGACCGACCTGATCTCTCCCGGCAAATCTGCGATCTATGTTGTGGCGGCCTCAGGCGGCGCTCCACAACGCGTCACCAATGCAAGCAATGCCAACGGATCGCACGTGTTTCCGTCGTGGAGTCCGGATGGTACGCGCATTCTGTTCGCGGCCTACAGCGAGAAGACCGCCGAGTTGTGGACGACCCGCGTGGATGGCAGTTCCGCCCGGAAGATCGCAGCGCTGGCTTCGGCAGTGTTCCTGTCGCCGGTCTGGGGTCCAGATGGGTCGCGTATCTTTTATGGTTCGTATTCGCGTGCGCACGACTTCGGTCTCTGGCAGGTTCGTTTGAAGGCTGGCGGCGATGAAGCGGATGGCGAACCAATGCGATTGAAGTCCACCGGGACAGTGATCCCGCGCGATCTGGCTGTTTCGCGGGACGGAAAGCGGCTGGCCTATTCTTCCTCGAATACAAGCAGCACGCTCTGGCGTCTCAACATGGATAACGAAGCCCATGCGGCTGGCGAACCGTCCCCGCTATACAAAGATGTAGTGTGGAGGACATCCTACTCTTCGTTTTCGCCAGATGGCCAGCGGATCGCTTTCTTCGCGCGCCTGTTCGGAGGCCAAGGCAATGTCTGGGTCATGAGCGCCGACGGCGCGGGCGCGACGCAACTCACGAATGGTCTGGACATGGCCATGTCGCCGACTTGGACGCCGGATGGCTCGGCTATTGTCTACACGCGTCGAACTGGGAACGGCACTCAGGTGTGGCGGACGTCCATCGCGGATCGCTCCGATAAGCTCCTGCTCGAAGATCCAGCCCTGCTGGCGTGGCCGCGTCTATCGCCCGACGGCGCCGAAATCGCGTATCATCGCGACGACGCCGGATTCGCCAACATCTGGAGAATGAATCTCGCCAGCCACGAGTCGAAACAGCTCACACACGAGGCAGAGGGCGCCGGCTATCCCGCATGGTCACCCGATGGCCGTCTGCTTGCCTACGAAGTCACCCGCGGCGCCAATGCTTACGTCGCCATCATGGATCACGATGGAGGCCATCAGACGCAGCTCCAGTCCGATCCAGTGCTCAATTGGTCCTTCAGTTGGTCGCCCGATGGCCGCAAGATCGCTTTTGCCGGATTCCGGGAAGGCGCTTGGAACATTTGGTGGATCGATCGCCTCACGCGCGAGCAGAAAAAGCTGACGTCCTATGACTCATTGGCCGGTTTCGTTCGCTATCCATCCTGGTCTCCCCAGGGCGACCGCATCGTGTTCGAGAATTCAGTGACCCGCGGCAACATCTACGTCTTCGATCTCAAGTAAGTCTTTTCGCACATTTCCACCACTGATTCGCATCTGTCGTTAGGTCCAAAGGTCAGGTCCAAAATCTTATGAACAGAATTGCGCAATTCTTTCTTGTCACGGTGTTCGCTGCATCGGCATTTGCCCAGGCGCCCACGGTGGCCACGGGCGGCATCCTCAACCACTACAGTTTTTCTCCCCCCGGCTTGCCGAACGGCGGCATCGCCCAGGGTTCCATCTTCGACATTTACGGCAACAATCTTGGACCAGCCACCATCGCGCAATTTTCGGGCTTTCCAATTCCAACTTCGATATCCGGCGCCTCTGTCCAGGTGACGGTGGCCGGTACGACAGTGGATGTTTATCTGTTCTTCGTTCTGAAGACTCAGATCGTCGGGATTCTGCCGTCTAAAACACCGATCGGAACTGGCACGCTTACGGTGACGGTGAACGGACAGAAGAGCGCCGCGGCGCCAATCACCGTTGTAGCGAGAAGCATCGGGATTCTCAGCTTGAACCAGGCGGGCGAAGGTCCGGCCGCGATGCAGATACCGGACAGCAGCGGCAACGTGCCGCTGAATTCGATCACCAATTCCATCAAGCCAGGACAGGTGGGCGTCTTCTATGGAACCGGCGCGGGCGCGGTGACTTTCGATGAATCACGCGCCGCCCCGTTGCAAGACCTCTCAGGAGATTTTCACGCATACGTGGGCGGCATCGAGGCGAAGATCGGATTCAAGGGACGCACTCCAGGTCTCGTGGGACTCGATCAATTCAACGTCGAGATTCCGAGTGGGCTGTCCGGCTGCTACGTGTCTGTGTTTTTTGTAACCAGCGGCATCTATAGCAATTTCACTACAATCTCGATTGCCAACGGCAGTGCCTGCCCTGACCCACCCGTCGCCGCGCCAACCACCGGCATCTTGCGATACGGCTCGATCACTCTATCTCGACTGGATTCGAAGAGCGTTAGTCCGTCGCTGCCAGGGGGCGTTCTTAATTTCAAGCAAGACATCGGTACCGCAGGATTTGGCGCCATCGACCAGAGCAAGATAACCCCCGGCCCGACCACGACGCCGATCTACATTGGTCCTTGCCTGGTCTTCGTGATTAAGCAAAGTCCTCCGGGACCGGACAATTCCGCGTCGCTATCCTACTTCGATGCTGGACCGGTGATCAACGTGAAAGGTCCAGCCGGAGCCAAGCAGCTCACGAAGCTCGCAACAGGTTACATCGCGCAGCCGACCCTTGGCGGTGGGCCTGATATTCCGTTCGCACCCGCGCCGCTGCCGCTTTATATAACCACGCCGGGGACTTATACGTTCGACAATGGCGCAGGTGGCAAAGATGTCGGGGCGTTCACCGTAACGGCGGATGTGCAGCCACCCGTTTTGTGGACCAACGAAGGAGCCACGGACATTCCGCGCACTGGTTATGACGTCACCTGGACGGGCGGGCCTCCCGGTTCGCTGGTAACCATCGCAGGAACATCCACGATTCCGGGTTCATCGAACGGCGTGGGGTTTAGTTGCAATACCACGGCTGATCCGGGACATTTCCTGATTCCTGCTCAGGTGTTGATGGCGTTACCGCCCAGCGCAGTCGTGCAAGGTGTTCCCACCGGCAATCTCACTGTTTACAATCAGCACTACATGAAAACATTCGCGGCGCCGAGAATCGATCAGACGCTCAGCTACGTAACGTTCGTGTTGAGCTATGCAAGGAACGTCAAGTACAACTAGTCAATCGCTTAGCTCGTAGGCTTGGCGCGCCCAACCGAGGAATTCGCGGTCGTTCTTCGAACGGTCGAGCCGTTTCAGTTCGTTGAGGAGCTTGCCATAGAGTTGCCGCGTGTTAGTGTCGGCGCCGACGAACGGATCAGGTTGAGTTACGTTTGCCAATTTAAGCCTCCTGGTGGACGACACGCCGCTCGACGGCGTCCAGTACGCGCCTTCCAGACGCGGCGATTTCCGACACGGCGCGATCGAAGGCTTCCTGGTTCGCCTTGGACGGCTTCTGAAAGCCGGTGATCTTCCGCACGAACTGCAAGGCGGCGGCGCTCAGCTCCGCGTCGGTCGCATGTTGACCGGGTACCCTCAGTACCTTGATGCTTCTGCACATAAATCCATCCTATCTCTGTCTGTCAATCAACGCTTCGTACCCCCGCATGACGGTTTTGCGGGGGTTTTTTCGTATTGCCAAGTGAACATCTCTCGCAGAGGATAGTTGCCGGAAATTTTCGCCGGTTTCACCCGCTCCGTCGCATGTAGATGAAAAGGATCATTCCGAAGGGACCATTATGATGCGCCATATCCGTACTGTTACGTGTTTGCTGTTAGGGCTTGCCTGGACCATCCAGGCGCAGACCATCACCACTGTCGCCGGGAACTCCAGTTGGAGCCTGGTGTACAACGTATCGCTGGACTCCGCTGGATCGATGTACGTGCCCGACTACGGTAAGCACGTGGTCTACAAGATCGACACCCTAGGGTCCACGACCATCATCGCCGGTAACGGTAAAGCCGGG
>JBGPSX010000142.1:0-8784 GCA_041490325.1 Bryobacteraceae bacterium
AACGAGACAGCCCTCGCGAACGCACCTCTGGCGGGCGCCGGCTATTACAAGGTTCCGAAGGTCATCGAGCGATGAGTGTTAGTTCAGCGGGTGTCAGTGGACTGAGCGTTGAACAGGTTCGCCAAGGCTTGCTGAAGCGCGAGTTCAGCGCGGTGGAACTGGCGAAATCCGCGCTCGCGCATGCGCAGGCCGAGAATCCGAAGACGAACGCCTATTTACTTTTTTCAACCGACCGCGCGCTTGCGGCGGCGGAGCGTGTTGACCGGAAGATAGCCGCTGGAGAAGATGCGGGCGCGCTCGCGGGCGTGCCCATGGCTGTTAAGGATGTCATCGTAACCAAAGGCGTCCGGACCACTTGCGGGTCCCGGCTGCTGGAGCGTTACATTCCACCCTATGACGCGACCGCCGTGACGCGCTTGGAAGCGGCCGGCGCCGTGCTTCTCGGCAAGACGAATTGCGATGAATTCGCCATGGGCTCGTCTACTGAGAATTCCGCATTCGGGCCGGTGAGGAATCCGCTGGCGCTCGATCGCGTTCCAGGCGGGTCGAGCGGCGGATCGGCGGCCGCGGTCGCGCAAGGAACGGCAGTGGTCGCGCTGGGTTCGGACACCGGCGGGTCCATTCGCCAACCGGCATCGTTCTGCGGCGTGGTTGGGGTCACGCCGACGTATGGCCGGGTGTCACGCTACGGATTGGTGGCATTCGCCAGTTCGCTCGATCATGTTGCGCCTCTCGCGCGAACGGTTCGAGATTCCGCGCTGGTGCTTCAAACCATGGCCGGGCGGGATGAGAACGATTCGACATCGGCATTCGCGCCGGTACCCGACTTCGTCGCCCAACTGGATGGCAAGGTCGCGGGAATGAAAATCGGTTTGCCGCGCGAGTACTTCGAGGGATTGGCGAGTGAGACGGGAGATCGAATTCAGAGCGGCATCGAGCGATTGAAGAAGCTCGGCTGCGAAGTGCGTGAAGTCAGTCTGCCCGCGACCAAGTATGCCGTGGCATGCTACTACATCATCGCGACTGCGGAAGCGAGTTCGAATCTGGCGCGCTACGATGGCGTGCGCTATACCACGCGCAGCGATGCCGACACACTGAGCGACATGTATCGGGCCACGCGCGGCGCGGGCTTCGGAGCCGAGTGCAAACGGCGCATCATGCTCGGCACCTACGTGCTGAGTCACGGCTACTATGACGCCTACTATCTGAAGGCGCAGCGCGTGCGCGCTCTGATCGCGGAAGATTTCCGGAAGGCTTTTGAGCAAGTGGACGCGATCGTCACGCCGGTTGCGCCCTCGCCGGCATTCAAGATCGGCGAGAAGGTGGACGATCCACTCGAAATGTATCTATCCGACATTTACACCATCACCGGCGACCTGGCCGGTATTCCGTGCATGAGCGTGCCTTGCGGAAAGACCGCCGCTGGTCTCCCGGTCGGCATGCAGATTTTGACACGACACTTCGACGAGAGCGGCATGTTCCGTCTCGCGGATGCTTTTGAGAAAGCCGGCGGATTCGCCGGATAAGAAAACCAAGAGGAGAAAATATTATGGCATTCACCGTGCCCCCGCTGCCCTACGCATTCGATGCGCTGGAGCCCTACATCGATAAACAGACCATGGAGATCCATCACGACAAGCACCACGCAGCCTACGTCACCAATCTGAACAAAGCGCTCGAATCGGCGCCCGATCTGCAAAACAAGACGGTGGAGGACCTGCTGGCGAACAACTGCGCCATCGTGCCGGAAAATATTCGCACGGCAGTGCGCAACAACGCAGGCGGCCACATCAACCACAGCATGTTCTGGCAGATCATGGCGCCCAAGGCGGGCGGCGCGCCCAGCGGCAACGTGGCTAGCGCGATCAACACGGCGTTTGGAAGTTTCGATGCGTTCAAAGAGAAGTTCAATGCCGCGGCAGTAGGCCGTTTTGGTTCGGGCTGGGCCTGGCTTCTCAAGAAAGGTAGCGGCGTCGAGATCATTTCGACGGCGAATCAGGACAGTCCCGTGATGGAAGGCAAATTTCCGGTCATGGGTTTGGATGTCTGGGAGCACGCCTACTATCTGAAGTATCAGAATCGCCGGCCGGAGTATGTGTCGACGTGGTGGAGCGTCGTAAATTGGCCTGAGGTGGAGAAGCGGTTCAACGCCGGGAAGTAAAGCCAAGCCGCCGATTGGCGCAATTAGATATGATTGCGGGTATCCGCGTTCATCGGCGGCTCGCCTATGTACTTCGAGCAGTTTTACCTCACCTGCCTGTCGCATGCGTCCTACATAATTGCGTCAGAAGGCATCGCCGCCGTGGTCGATCCGCAGCGCGACGTAGCCCTCTACATCGACGAGGCCAAAAAGAATGGTTTCGCGATCCAGTACGTCATCGAGACTCACCTGCATGCCGATTTTGTCTCTGGCCATCAGGAACTGGCGGCGCTAACCGGCGCTAAAGTCTATCTCGGCGAAAAGGCGCATGCGAAGTTTCCACACGTTGCGGTACGCGATGGCGACGAGCTCACGTTCGGCAAGTGTCATCTGAAATTTTTAGAGACGCCCGGCCACACCGTGGAAAGCATCTCCGTGGTGGTGACGGATCTCGAAAAGCCAGATCGTCCGTTCGCCGTGATGACGGGTGATACGCTCTTCATCGGCGACGTGGGCCGGCCCGACCTCTCCGGTGACCTTACGCCCCAGCAGCTTGCCGGAATGCTTTTCGACAGCCTGCATGACAAACTCCTTAAATTGCCGGATGATGTCCAAGTGTTTCCCGCGCATGGCGCCGGATCGCTGTGCGGACGGCAGATGAGTTCTGAGCGCAGCTCCACTATCGGAAAAGAAAAGATTTCGAACTATGCTCTGCGGCCCACTAATCGCGAGGAGTTCGTGAAGCTGCTCACTGCGGAGTTGCCCGAACGTCCGAGTTATTTCGCATTGGACGTCGAGATCAATCGGGAAGGGGCGGCGCCGCTCAGAGAATTGCCTCCGCTTCCGGCGCTCGCTGCGCGTGACGTTGCGGATCGACAGAAGGCGGGCGCTATTGTCTTAGATACGCGACCAGCTTCCGATTTCGGCGCTGCGCATGTTCCCGGATCGATTCAAATCGGCTTGGGCGGGCAGTATGCCACCTGGGCGGCGATCGTGCTGGGACTTGATAAGGAGATCGTGCTGGTTGCTGAGGACCCGGAGAAGGCTGCGGAGTCGCGCCTGCGTCTCGCGCGCGTCGGTATCGAGCATGTTGGGGGTTATCTCGAAGACGGGATCGCGGGCTGGACCCGCGCTGCATTGCCGATGGACAGCACTTCGCAGATTTCTGTTCAGCAGCTTCGCGACCTCGCTGGCGAGATTCAGATCGTCGATGTGCGGCGTGCGGCCGAGTGGCAAGGCGGTCATGTCCCGGGAGCGGTACTAAAGCCGCTCGACCATCTGACGGCGCAGCTCGGCGGCCTGGACAAGACAAAACCCATCGCCGTTTACTGCAAGGGCGGATATCGGAGCGCCATCGCTGCCAGCCTGCTGCAGCGCGAGGGTTTCGAACAAGTCCTGAATGTAACCGGCGGGTTCGATGCCTGGCGCACCTGCGATCTTCCGTGTTCGCTCGAGCACGCAATCACGCCCGTGTCGTGAGGAAGCGGGCGCTGATCGCCGCGCTGACTGCGTTTCCGTGCCTCTCCTCTGTGAGCGGAATCGCCGTGGATCGCGCCGGCGAAATCTACTTTTCAGACTGGTTCGCCAATAGGATTCTGCGGATTGATCCGAAGGGCGCCCCGATGGTCGTTGCGGTCAAGCATACACATCATCTGTCACTGGATCGCACGGACATCCTTTTCGGTGAGCATGCCACGCCGGATGGAAGCGTCGTCAGCCTGTGGAGGATCCGGCCACAACAACCGGTTGAAGATGTCCTGGCGCCCGCGCAACGGGAACAGTCGAGTTATGAGGGTGGCGCTTTCGTGATCGACACGGACGGATCAATTCTGACCGTGAAGAATTGTCAACTCTGGCGAATATCCGGAACCAACGTGTCCAAGATCGCGGGCAACGATTGCGGCGGCGCCGAATGGACTCACGCAGAATTGCGTTTCGGTCATATCCACGGTACGCTTGCGCTCGCGCCCGATGGGGCGATTTACTTCACCGATGCGAAGACCGTCCGCCGTGTCACGCGAGACGGATTGACCGCAACGATGGATGGCTCTCCAGTCACCCTATTTGCCGAGCCGCTGCCGGCAGAATGGAAGTTCGATCGCGCTCTCGGGCTCGGCGTCGACTCCGACGGCGCCATCTACGTTGCCGACTCCGACCGCGGCGTCGCGAAACTGCTGCCCGGCGCACGCCTCGAATGGATCTACCGTTCGGAACCGGCCTGGTCTCCAACAGGATTGGCGGTGCGCGGCGGTTTTGTATACATCGTCGAGAATCGGCCGGATTACTTGAAGCCGTTCGGCGCGATCATCGGGAGTCAACGAGTCCGAAAACTCCCGATGCGCGGGAGCGCCATCACCGTATTCACGCTGGCGAATCAAGCGCTCCGTATGGCGCTGGTCATTTGCGTGATCGCCGCCGCGGGCCTCCTGACTTTCTGGAAGCGACGCCTGCGGTAACATGCAACTAAAGAATGGAGTGTGTCCTCGAGCTTCGCGAGGTTTCGAAGCACTATCCCACACACCGCGCCGTCCACTCGCTTTCGCTGAGCATCGCACCCGGCGAGTTCTTTTCGCTGCTGGGCCCTTCCGGCTGCGGCAAAACCACAACGCTTCGATTGATCGCCGGATTCGAGGAACCGACCTCCGGCCAGATTCGTCTCAAGGGCGCCGACATTCAGCATCTGAAGCCATACCAGCGCAATGTCAGCACGGTTTTTCAGAACTATGCGCTGTTTCCGCACTTGACCGTCCAGCAGAACGTCGAATTCGGCCTGCGCCGCAAGGGGGAGAATCACATCGATCGGCGTGTGCGCGAAGTTCTGGAGCTGGTACAACTCGCGGGAAAAGAAGCGCGTCACCCGTCCGAGATTTCCGGCGGAGAGCGGCAGCGCGTCGCACTGGCGCGGTCGCTCGTGCTGGCGCCGGATGTCTTGCTGCTCGACGAGCCGCTCTCGGCGCTGGATCCGAACCTGCGGAAACAAGTGCGTGCGGAGCTTAAGAACATCCAACGCCGCGTCGGCATCACGTTCCTGTTTGTTACGCACGATCAAGAGGAAGCTCTCTCCATGTCGGACCGGCTGGCCGTCATGAATGGCGGCGAACTGCAGCAGGTGGGTACGCCGGAAGACCTCTATCTCCGGCCACGCACGCGATTCGTAGCGTCGTTTTTGGGCGCGCTGAACTGGATCGACGGCGTCGGCGTACGGCCTGAGACGACGCGCATATCCAAGCAACCTGCCGGCTCAGACACGCGATCGCGTCCGGCGACAATTCTGCAATCGACATTTCTCGGTAACGTCGTTCATGTCGAAGTTCGGTTGGCCGATGGCCAGACACTAGTGGCCGAAGTAGCGCACCACGACAACAGCTTTGCGATTGGCGATCCAGTGCACGTCTGGTGGCGGCACTCCGACGAGTTGACGCTCGAATGAATCGCCTGCGTGCGTGGTTCCTGGCGCCTGCGTGGGTCGTGATGCTGTCGCTTTTCTTCGCGCCGCTTGCGATCATTCTGGCCTACAGCTTCGAAACACGCGGACCCTACGGCGGCATTTCCCTGCCCTGGTCCATCGAAAGCTACCAGCGCTTGGCGGATCCAATATATCTCGTCATTCTCTGGCGCTCTTTTTGGATCGCAGGACTCGCTACCGCCGGTTGCCTGCTGCTCGGTTTCCCTCTGGCGCTGTTCATCTCGCGCGCCGGAAAACGCAAGAACTTGTATCTCAGCCTGGTCATTCTCCCGTTCTGGACCAGCTTTCTGGTTCGCACCTACGCTTGGATGTTCTTGCTGCGCGACACCGGGCTCATAAATACAACGCTGCAGAAGATCGGCCTGATTCACGATCCATTGCCGCTGCTCTATAACGACGGCGCCGTCATTCTGGGACTGGTCTACGGCTATCTGCCGTTCATGGTGCTGCCGCTTTACGCAACGCTGGAGCGGCTGGACCGCAATCTCCTCGAAGCCGCCGCCGATCTGGGCGCCAGACCCTGGGCGACGCTCACGCAGGTTGTCATGCCGCTATGCGCGCCGGGGATTCGAGCGGGCGCGATTCTGGTTTTCATCCCGTGCCTCGGCGCTTACCTCACGCCCGATCTGCTGGGCGGCGGCAAGTCCGTCATGATCGGCAATCTGATTCAAAACCAGTTCACGACGGCGCGCGACTGGCCGTTCGGTTCCGCCGTCTCGCTCACTCTCATGGCGATCGTGATGCTCCTATTGATAGCATCCATACGCCGCGAAAAGGACGGCCTACTGTGAAACGGTCGCGTGGACTGGCAACCTACGCCATCGGCGCGTACATGTTCCTACACGTGCCCTTACTGATTCTGGCGGCATTCAGCTTCAACCGTTCACGCTTCACGGTTTGGGAGGGATTTTCGCTGAGCTGGTACGCAGCCGTCTTCCGCGATTCTCAGTTGACCGAGGCTTCGTGGAACAGCCTGGTCATCGCTGTAGTCGCGACGGTCGTTGCCACGATCATCGGAACACTGTGCGCGTACGGCTTATGGAAGCGAAGCTCGCCGGTACTGGCGGGCTCGCTCTACCTCTCGCTTGTCACGCCGGAAATCGTGACGGGCATCTCGCTGCTCGCGTTTTATCAATGGATCTTCCGCTTCCTGCGCGTGCCGCTCGGCATGCATACGGTGATCCTGGCGCACGTATCGTTCTCCATCGCCTATGTCGTCATTGTCGTGACGGCGAGGCTGCGAACCGTGGACGGCCAACTGGAAGAAGCCGCGCTCGATCTCGGCGCTAATGAATGGCAGGCCTTTCGCTACGTCACGCTACCGGCGATTTGGCCGGGCGTAATCTCCGCCGCGCTGCTGGCCTTCACGGTTTCCTTCGACGACTACGTCATCACCAGTCTCGTGGCGGGGGTCGACTCGGAGACCTTGCCGATGGTCATCTACGCCATCGCCCGGCGCGGCGTCAATCCGGTTGTCAACGCGATTTCGGCGCTCATCGTGGTCGCCTTCGGAACATTGATTCTGATTTCTGAAAGGCTGCGAAGCACGTGAAGCGCCGCTGGTTCCTGCTCGGCGCGACTGGTCTGGCTGCCTGCCGGCGCGATACTCGCCCCCGTCTTAACGTATTCAACTGGTCGAGCTACA
Organism: Bryobacteraceae bacterium; assembly: GCA_041490325.1. Lineage (GTDB taxonomy): Bacteria > Acidobacteriota > Terriglobia > Bryobacterales > Bryobacteraceae > Palsa-89. The sequence goes on from JBGPSX010000142.1 coordinate 7,252, forward strand.
TTGCCGACGATACAGTGCCCAAGTTCGAGGCCGAGTTTGGCGCGCGCGTCCGTTATGGAATCTACGAGAGCAACGAGGAGATGCTGGCCAGAGTGATGGGCGGCAACTCCGGCTGGGATATCGTCTTCCCCACCGGCTACATCGTAAAGCCGATGCTCGCAAATCAGTTGCTCGCGCCCATGCATCGCGAACTGCTTTCGAATGTGCCGCAGCTCAGTGCACGTTTCCAGCAGCCGGACTGGGATCCGGATCTGAAATGGTCCATCCCGTACATGGTGATCGCGGCGGGAATCGCATACAACCGCAAGTTGAATCCACCGCCTAAGGCGTGGGCTGATCTGTGGGATTCCAAGTTGCGAGGTCGTTTGACGATGCTCGACGACCCGTTCGATACCATCGGGGCTTGTCTCAAGAAGCTGGGGCTCTCGGTGAATTCGAGCGATCCGGATGAACTGAAGCGCGCAGAGACGGAAGCCATCCGGCAGAAGCCCTTGCTGCGCGCCTATCTGAACGCCGAGGCGCGCGATCAACTGGTGAGTGGCGACGTGCTGGCGGCGCACATGTGGAACACGACGGCGCAGCAAGCCATGGATTCATCCAGCCAGATCGGCTTCGTTTATCCGGAAGAAGGTTACGCCGTGTATCCGGACTGCTCGGTGATTCTGCGCGAGAGCAAGCGGCAGGAACTGGCGCACCATTTCATCAATTTCCTGCTTCGTCCGGACATAGCGGCTGCGAATGCGCTGGCCGCGCGAACCACCACGACCAACGCCGGCGCGCGCAAGATTCTGCCACCAGCGTTTCGCGACAATCCCACGTTGTATCCGCCGGCCGAGGTTGAATCGCGAGGCGAATGGGCCAAGTCGCTCGACCCGGCCTCACAGCGTTTGCGCGACCGCATGTGGACCGAGATCAAGTCAGCCTGAGCGGCGGCCGAAACCAGAACGATATAATCGCCGCATGCGGGTGAAATCGGGGATTGCGTGCATCACCGCGAGCCTGCTCGCCGCCCAGGCGCCGCAACCGCCCATCATTCGCCTCACCACGCGCTTAGTAGAGGTCAATGTGATCGTTCGAAGCAAAGACGGTCCAGTGACCGGGCTTACGCGCGATGACTTCTCGCTATTCGACAAAGGAAGGCAGCAGAAGATCGCGGTCTTTTCCGTCAACTCGATTCACGAACTGAAGAAGCCGGCCGCGCCTCTTCCTCCGAACGTCTTCACCAATCGGCCCGAGCAGCGCACCGACACGCCAACCAGCATCACCGTGGTCTTGCTGGACGCAATCAATACGACAATCCAGGATCAACTCTACGCCAAGCGCCAATTCATCAAGTTTCTGGGGCAGATTCGTCCGGAGGATCGCGTGGCGGTGTATGCGCTCGGAACTCGGCTGCGGGTCCTGAACGATTTCACGAACGATTCGAAGCGCCTGGTGGCGGCAGTGAACAAGTACAGCGGCCAGATTCTATCCAGAACGCGAGACTCCGAACCCGACCCTACCAGCACCGGCTTTACATCCGACGATCTTTTC
>JBGPSX010000143.1:0-8743 GCA_041490325.1 Bryobacteraceae bacterium
CTAGCGGTGGATCCACACCGCGAGAAAGGACTCCCGCAGCGGGATGCCATCGAACAACGGCGTCAACGAGCCGGAACCTCCGTTGGGTAAGAGCCGGACCCGCAAGCGCGAGACTCCTGGCGGAGAATCTGGATCCTGGTCTAAACCGAGGACCGTCGCTTCGGAAAACTTCATCGTGATCTCGGGCGCCGTAACGCCGATACCGTTCAGATAGAACGTGACGACGGAACCCGGAGCTGCCGGCTGCTCGCAACTGTTCAGAGATCCGTCTTCATTGCGTGCTACCGGCAAAAATCCAGTGAAGAACGTGCCATTGCAGGAGACCACCGGATTTCGCGGATCCACGTCTTGGATAATCAGAAACGCACTGGGAGCCCGGGCGACCAGCCGCAACCGGCGCGATAACAGCGTTCCGCTATTGGTCATGACCGCCACGGTAACGGCGTCGCGGCCAGCGAGCTCCGGCGGAACCTGCGCATTGATCTGATTGGAGGAAGCATAAAGCCGCGGCGCAACCAGACCATCAATCCAAACCGAATCGCCCTCGGTCAGAAAATCTTCGCCGAACAGCGAGACCAGTTGTCCCGGCGCGGCGCGATTGACGCGCGCATTGTCGGCCGGATCGGTGGTGCATTGTAGCGGGGTGCCCGCGGCCAGATCGATGGGTTTGATGGCGTCGGCGGCAGTCAGTAGCGGTGCGCCATCCGGTCGTACCGCGACCCTCGCCGCTACTGTAGCATCCACTCCAAAAACATAGCGGCTGGCGATGAGGCTGGAGGCGTCCGCATTCAGTTGCGCAACATATGTAACTTCGCGGGCGTATCCGGGATTGCACCCGGCCTGCATCGCCTGTCCGCCTGGAAGATCGCGCGATCCGGAAACACCGGCGATGGTAATTCGATTCTGCGCGTCCAGGCGAAGATCGGTGATGGTTTCCGATCCCGTCCCGCTGAAGAAAGTGGACCAAACCAGCCCGGTGCCGTTTGCATTCAGCTTCGTGATGTAGCCGGTCGCCGGCGGATGTAAGACCGAGGGTTTCGGCGAAGGGAAACTGGAAGGCGGATAATTGGTGACCCGAAACGCGCGCTGAAAGGCTCCCTGAGTAACTGGATAATCATCCGAGAAAGTGAGGCCGGCCACGATCGCGTTCCCGGCGGAATCAATGCTCAACGCCGCTGGATACGCTCCCCAGGTCCCCGTCACAAACGTCGAGTACAACAGCTTGGTTCCGTCCGGACTGATTTTCGCGACGTATTGGTAGGAACAGCCGAGACCAAAGAATGCGGTTCCGGCGCACGCGCGCTGGCCGTGCGACGACTGGAACGCTCCGGGCGTCACACCAATATCCGACGAGCCATAGGCAGCGCCTGTCACATAAATGTTGCCGTTCGTATCGTAGGCGACCGGACCGAGCCCCAGACCGCGGACTGCCACCAGAATGTTTTTGCCGCTCGCGTCCAATTTGACGATGAAACCCGTGTTCGCGTCGGCATTGGCGGCGGTCGCCCCAGGTGTGGTCTGGAAAGTGTGCCCGTCGATTTCGATCAGTTGGCCACCGAGCAGAGCTTCACCTTTTGCGTTTACCGCGACAGCCAGCCCAAACGATGATGTGTAAGCCTCGATCAGTCTTGCGTACTGCAGCTTGCCCGTGCGATCCAGCTTCAGGACGAAGGCGCGTTGATCGTCGGGAGTTAGCTTGGGGCCGGCCGGCGTGGTTGCTGGAAAATCGAGAGAACTGGTGCTCCCCGCCGCGAAAATCGCTCCATCGGGCCCGAGCGCGAGCGACTGAACGCGCTCATTGCCGACGCCGGTGAGAGTGTAGAGGAACACGGGCGCGCCGCCGCCGGCTGGAAGCTTAGCCACGAACAGGCGGGTGTTGAGCGAGCCTCCGACGTAAAGATTGCCCGCTGAATCCGAGACAATATCGCCTGCCGAGGCGCCGGTGGGAAGCAATTGCAGAGGGTCGGCCGGTTGCGCAAAGAGGGCGCCGGCGAACAGGACCGACGCAAGAAAATATCTGACCGTTGTGCGTGCCAAGATCTATTATAAGTCGGCCGATTCGTGGTGGCTGAATCCTGCGCGGCTGCCCACTCGTCCAAACTCTATGCAATCGAACATACTTCGAGACTCCTACACGAAAGTGATTCTAACCGTAATAGCCTTGCTCCTCGCCATAGCGAGCGCTTTGCGGATGCGCCACCTAGGCAGCTTGTTCAAAGGCCGCCTCGCGTACATCCTTAGTGAAACTCATTGAGCCCGCGCCCATGTTCAGGTCCACTCGAACCAGGTCGCCACGGTCGATCTGGCCGGTCGCTAACAAATTCGAAAGCGGCTGCACCAGCAGTTTCTCAATGGCGCGCTTCAGGTGCCGGGCGCCGTACTTGAGATCCGTGCCTTCCTTCAGCAACAGGGCTTTGGCAGCCTCGGTCACGGTCAGGTGGAAAGAGTGACAGGATCGCGAGGCGAGGACGCGCCTTTGAACGGCCCTCAGTTCGATGTCCAGGATCTTGCGGAGCTGCTCAGCACCTAGTGGACGGAACGTCACGATCTTGTCGATTCGATTTATGAACTCAGGAGTAAATTTTCGTCGCGCGGCCTCAACGCCACTGCGTCCGACCTTGGCGTTGAGCTTTTCATCGACCTCTCCCTCCGCCGTTTTGCCTTTTCCCTGCGCTGCCAGGAAGCCGAGCTTGGGATTCAGCAAGTCGCCCATTTCCTGTGCGCCTAGATTGCTGGTCATGAAGATCATGGCGCGAGAGAAATCCACTCTGCGGTTGTCGCCCAGCGTCAAGGTTCCCTTGTCCAGGATGCCCAGCAGCAGGTTCCAAAGCGCATCGCTAGCCTTCTCAATCTCGTCGAACAATACGAAACTGACCCTCACTTTCTCCGTGTAATATTGGTTGAGATTCTCCTGGCTCAACAGCGCGTGCGTCTCGCGATGCCCCAAGTATCCGGGAGGCGAGCCGATCAGCTTCGCGATTTCGTGGCTGTGTTGAAACTCCGCGCAATCGATCTTGAGGACCGCCCGAGGATTGTTCAGCAGGCACTCGGCGGTGGCTTCCACCATGCGAGTTTTACCGGAACCCGTTGGTCCAAGGAATAAGAGATTGGCGATAGGACGGCCTGCGGGCGCGAGTCCGGTTACGTCCATCTGAAAAGCCCTCACCACCTGTTCGATCGCCTCATCCTGTCCAACGATCAGTTCGCGCAGGTTCTTCTCAAGACGTCCTGCTTCCGAGCCTGTCCTGGTAGGGTCCAGTTGAATACTGGTGCGTTTCATATCGGCTACCTTTACCTTTCGCGCAGTCATACCCAACTCGAAGCACGCCGAGCACCAACTCCGTAAGTCGCACGATGCAAGGAGATAGGTTCAAAATACTGGTACCAAGGGCCGGTGGTCCGGAATACCCCAATGGGTGAAATAGACCACCAGGACATTGTGACCGGGCAAACGGAGTCACGTGAGGGGGTGTCGCGGGGTAGAATGCGAAGTAGAGGTCTTTGTGCGGCGGCTCATCGCATTCGTCTTATTGGCGCACTGCTGCGGGTTCGCGCACTTCTGCTGGGCCCAAGAGCCACCAATTCCGGCGCAGCAAAACGAACCCAAGCTCAAGCGCCGGGATGAACTTCCGGCGCCGTCGAAGAGCGTGCCTCGAGATGAGAAACAACTCTGGGTGGTACCGGCCGGCACGAAGATACCGATCCAACTGAGACAACCGCTTTCAACCAAAGACGCCCGCGCTGGCGATCCTATTTACGCCCAAACCAGCTTTCCCATTGCGATCGACGGAGAAATGATGATTCCAGCCGGAACCTGGGTGCAGGGCGTGGTGGATAGCGTCAAACGCGCGGGCCGGTTGAAGGGAACCGCGGAGCTGCAGTTTCACCTGACGATGCTGATTTATGCGAATGGCTACACGCTCAACATCGCGGCGGCGATCGATCGAGTGCCTGGCGATGCGGGTACGCACTTAAAAGAACCCGGTACCATTCAGCACGATTCCGAAAAGGGGAAAGATCTGGAACGAGTGGGCGATGCGGCATCCAAAGGCGGGCAAATTGGCGCGCTGGCAGGCGTAGCGGCGCGGCCCAGTCTGCACGGCTTGGGCGTCGGCGGCATTTCAGGCATCGCCGCGGGGACGCTGATTGCGCTTCTGGCGCGCGGCAGCGATGTGCGGTTCGAGACGGGAACGGCGGTTGAGATCGCGCTCGGGCAGGCGATGGCGATTGAGCCGGATAGGGTATTGAAGCCGGTGGGAGCGCGTTGACGCGGACGGCTCTTTCTGCTGACCTTGGCGTTCACACGAGTGTGAACGCGGCACGCAGGAGTGTGCGCCACGTTAGTGGATGAATTTCAGAATTGCGCGCGCGATCATGTCGTCGTCTTTCGAGGCGTTCACGATCTCGCTGATGTGATTCTCCCCAGGGACGTACAGCAATTGCGATGAGTCGCCCGCTTTGCGCAGGGCCGCGTCGAACAAACGTGCCTGCCGGGGCAGGAACGGGTAGTCGTTCTCTGAATACTCGACCAGGAAAGGCGGCGCGCCAGCCCGGATCTTCAGAATCGGTGAGGCATTCGCTGCGTCTTCCTTGAACGCAGAAAGGGCGCTGACGTCATAGACGCCGCTCAAAGCGATCACACCTTTTACATTCGGCCAGAATTTCTGATTCAAGCCGACCAGAGCCGCCAGATGCCCGCCGGCGGAATGACCCACAACATAGATCCGTTTCGGATCGCCGCCATGTTGCGCGATATTTTGCACCACCCAATCCAGGGCCGCGGTCGCATCATCCATCTGCGCCGGATGTGGATTGGCGGGCATCAGACGATAGCTCGGCACCACCACGCCAATGCCTTCTTTAGCGAAGCGGTTGGCTAGCGCCGGATATCGCGACCGGTCTCCCGAGCGCCAGGAGCCGCCGTGATAGAAAACAATCACCGGGAAATTGCTTTTGTCCTTGGGAGTGTAAATGTCGAGCTTGTGTTTGGCGCTGTTCTCCGGCTTGCCGTCGATGTAGGTGATGTCCTTGGACACTTCGACGTTCGGCGCCAGTTCTTCGGAAGGCCGCGTTCCTGAAGCTTCTGGCGTGACGTAAATAGGACTCGAGTAAATCCACGGACGCTCTTCGCCATCCACGGCGAGCCAGGCTTCCAGCCGATACGGTCCCGTCTCCTTCGGCAGGAAGGTCAGCTCGCTGCTCTCAGTCTCAGAAACTACCGCGCCGTTGTGAATCAGCTTGATCTTGGCCTTGATCGGGAGGCTGGCATGCAGGATGGTGTTCTTCTGGAGCGGAATCTGATTCCCGAGATCGAAGACGCCCAGGTTATTGCCGGCGACGAAGCTGAAGCCGGTAGCATCGCACAGCCAGTCATGCGCGACGTACACGCGGCCCTTGCGGAGCGATTCGCGAATGGCTTCATCCGTTAGCTCGGGCGCCAGAATGTGCGTGACAACGCTGCGGAAACTGACTTCATACGGATCAAAGGTGACGCCATTGAAGATTTGATTCTGATGCGAGTCATTGGCGGCGATGCCAGGAAACGGATGATGCGCGAGTTCCCGGTCCCATTGCGCCATGATGGTGGGCCAGTAGTCGGCGCCAGCGCCGAAAATCTCGTCGGGATATTTCTTTTCTTTCGCCACCAGCTTGGCCCACTCGGCCGGATCCTTCATTGCGCGGCGGAAATAGTCGTCAAACTCCTTTTCGTCCTTGGCGTCGGTGTGGCAATTGTAGATTTCCATGCCATCGAAGCCATCGCCTTTGGCATCGGGCGTTTCTTCGAGGTGCGAAAGGAATCGCAATTCGGCGCCGGGCTTCGGGAATCGCAGTAGATGGTCGTCCTCGGAGCCAGGGATGAACAGGACTCCGTCGCGCACGCCTTGCCAGGTATCCGGCTTGGGCCCGCGATGGTCGGTGAACATGACGACCTGGAGTCCGATGGCCTGGGCAGCTTTGAGAACTTCGGCGCGGGTTCCGCGCGTGTGGCCGGCATCCTCGGCGTGAACGTGCATGACGGCGCGGTAATCGTTGTACACGCCGGCCGCTGGGATCGCGCGGCGTTCCTTGGCGAAACGCAAGCGCGCCTGATGCGTGGCTTCGAGATGCTGTTCTTCCAGCCGTTCGACGGTGGTGTACTTGCGGCCTGGGCTGAGAGGCTGGGCGCTGATAGATGCCGCGCTCAGGGCCGCGGTCAGGATCAGAATCGCGGTCGATCGGGCGCGCATTGGCGGTGAATGGCTACTTCTTCTTGGCGGCTATCTCGTAGAGATAGATCACGTGGCTGTGGCCTTGGGGCAGGTCTTTGTCGACGATCTTTGGTTTCCAGCCGGGTATTGCGTACTCGTGCGATACGACGCGCGCGCCCGGCCTGAGGGATTTTTCGAGAATTGGCCGCATGATCTCATTGGCGTCGGTGGCGAGATACATAGTGACTACGTCGGCCGGGCTGAGATCCACTTGCAGGAAATCGCCGTGAATCACTTTGGCTTCGTTTTGCAATCCGAGCCTCTGAATGCGGTCGGTTGTGCTCTTGAACAAGTCGTCGGAGATCTCAATCCCGACTGCCCGGGCGCGAAAGCGCTGCACGGCGGTAATCAGGATCCGGCCATCGCCGCTTCCCAAGTCATAGAGAGTTTCAGAAGGCCGCAAATCGGCCAGCTCGAGCATGCGGTCGACGATCTGCTGGGGTGAAACCACGTAGGGCGCGAGGCTATTGGAGTAATGTCTAGCGCGCGGCTGGGCCGAAAGGACACCTTGAGATACCGTGACACCGCACAAAAGCAGTATCCCTACTGACGCCGATCGTTTAGTATGTCCCATGCCCCTACTGAGTTGAGATGGCTGAAGTCTGTTTCCCGTTCCTTGATTTTACGATACGCGAGACCAAGTCGGAGACGGCAAACCATAAATCGCGGGGGCGCGAGATGGTGTATTCGTAACCGCGGAAGAACCGAACCGTATGGCTGATCGCGTCTTTCCAGGGGACCGCCTGCGGATTCAGGTTGTAATTCATGTAAAACACAGGGAAATCGACGTCACCCGCTTCTTTGAGGGCATCCTGAGAGACGTTGGTATCCAGCATGACTTTGGGGCCTGCAAAGATCACAGCGTCCGGGTGGGTGGGGGAGCTGGAACCGACCTCATGGCGGACCAGGTCTGCCAGGAACTCGGTATCCCCATGCTTTTCACTGAGTCTCTTTAGGTCGATAGTACCTAGGTTCAGGGTATTCAGCGCTTCTCCCAAGGCCGGAAAGTCGATTCGATCGGCGCCCTCCTGGCGGTAAACAACCTTTTGCTCCTGCATGTTAAAGGCAATAATGGAGAACTTGCCGATGCGAGGCTCCCGGACGATACTGCGGAGGATGGAAACGAGGGCCGTGGTATCGAGGGGGTGCAGGGCGGCGGACATCGAGTTTTGAGGAGCGAAATTCACCAGCATCTTTATATTGATAGGCCGCTCATCGGTGGCACGCTGGACCGGGGGCTCTTCCTTGAACTGTTCACCGTCAGCGCGCTGGATGGCGCCAGGCGCGATGGCGATGTTCATGGGTTTGTCCTTGACGTTGATTGCGGCCTCAGCGTCCCAGTAGGACGAACAGACGCGCTCGCTTCGATCGCGCATCAGCCAGTCGACGTGATATTCGCCTTCGCCTACGTCGAATGCTCCCTGGAGGTAGGCGTCGCCCTTGGCATCCGGTTCGATAGTGGGAACGCGGACATGCTGCATGAAGTAGGTAGGCTGATTGGGCTGATTCTGCCGCTCCACACGAAACAGGATGCTGAGCGTGTTGTCACCGCCCACGAGTTCCTTGAGCGGCACAGTCACTTCATAGCCAGCGTGAAAACGCAAATCGAACCCAAGAATCGGTTTGCTGGGTGTGACGGAACAGGCTAAGTCCTTTCGCGTCTCTCCCGCTTCCAGGACGGCCAGATCGGTATTGAAGATGTTTACGATGCCGTTGGGGCCGGACCCAACCATCACCACCTGGGAGTGGGCGCGCGTAGCGCTCAATAATAGGACGGCCAGAAACAACGCGCCGCCGCACTTACCGTAGTCAAAGCAGCAACAGGGTCTCTGCATACCTCTCTTCGTCTGAATTGGAATCATTGTACATCCAGTAACCATAGCGTGCAAATAGGAATCTTTCCTGTTCCCCCAATTTCGATTGCTTAGAGAGCAATCCTGGTACCAACAGTCCCGACCATGTGCTGAGCCAGGTTCCACACGGTTAGATGCCGTGTAAGAGAAGCTGTGACGTAACAGGGTGTGATACAGTGCATGGATTATGGCATCGCGCAGCGTCAACAAGGTCATCTTGGTGGGTCATCTCGGACGGGACGCCGAGACCCGCTTTACGCCGGCTGGCGTAGCAGTCACATCGTTTTCAGTCGCCACGAATCGGCGCTGGAAGGATCAGCAGACCGGGGAATGGAAAGAGGAGACGGACTGGTCGAACGTGGTTCTCTGGCGGCAGGAGAACCTGGCGAATTACCTCACTAAGGGGAAGCAAGTCTACGTGGAGGGCCGGCTGCAGACGCGCAGCTACGACGATAAAGACGGGAAGAAGCAGTACCGTACTGAAGTTGTGGCGGATGATGTGATTCTGCTGGGCGGGCGCGGTGGCGAAGGCGGCGGTGCGGAGGGTGCGGGGCCGCAGCCGGTGTCGATGCCGCGCGGCGCGCAGAAGCCGCAAGCGGGGGAACCGATTGGTGATCAGGGGATCACCGATGATGATGTTCC
>JBGPSX010000144.1:0-8711 GCA_041490325.1 Bryobacteraceae bacterium
ATCAAGACCAAGTCTGGCTTGAGGTCGTCGGCCACGCGCATCAGCTCTTGCTGAAACGTGCCGAGGATTTCCGGCCGTCCGGCGCCCGCGGGAAATGGACGGTTGAGCGTCATGCCCTCGCCTTTATCCTCGCCGGTCTCTTCCGGCGCGCCCGTGCCCGGATACCAGGGATGCTGATGCGTGCTGAAGAAGAACACCGTGCCGTCGGTGTAGAAAATATCCTGTGTTCCATTGCCGTGATGGACGTCCCAGTCGGCGATCAGCACCCGGTCTACTCCGTACTTGCGTTGAGCGTAACGCGCCGCGATAGCGATGCTGTTGAATAGACAAAAGCCCATTCCGCGTGTCGCGTTAGCGTGGTGCCCCGGCGGCCGGACAATGCAGAACGCGTTTTGGACGCGCTTGTCGATGACGGCATCTACAGCGTTCAGCATTCCACCCGTGGCACGTAAAGCGGCATCCAGAGATCGCGGGCAAATGATCGTGTCGCCGGTGCTGAGTTCGTGAAAGCCGGTCATGACCTCGCGCTCCACCAGCCGGATGTACTCGCGGCTGTGACAGAGCGCGATCTCGTCTTCAGTGGCGACGCGCGGATCGATGCGGGTAAGATCCAAGCCCTCGAGGGCACCCAGCGCAGCGTCGAATCGATCTGGATGCTCCGGATGTTGCCGGCCGGTGGTGTGCTCCTTACAAAGTGGATCCGCGATGAGGCCTGTCATTACCTCCCAAATTCTAGCAATGCGAAGGTTCCAGGCACGGGCCGGCGGCGCGGGCGCTGCGCTTTGTCGCCAGTGGGCGGCGGAGCGGGTTCAAATTCGGCGATCGACAGATAGACATTGTGCGTTTTCGGATCGAGCGTCATGGTTCGGGCGCCCGGTTGCGTCTTCACTCGCTCCACTTCGGTGTACTTGTCGGGCGAATCCTCGTGGATCACGCTCAGAGTGCCGTCGCCTCCACAGGAATTGAAGACAAATCCAGTTCCAGGATCGAATGCAGTGGCGTCCACGCCCGCTCCGATGGCCGGCGTAGCCACGACTTTCCCGGTGTCGGCGTTGGTGACCGCAACCATCTGGTTGGCGCAGCCGGAGAAGATGCGCCGCGTTTTTGTGTCCATGGCCATGCCGCTAGGATCTTCGCAGGGAGCGATGGACCATTTGTGCTCCACTGTCAATTTCCTGGAATCGATGTCGAAGATCGCGGCTTTGTCCTCAATGTTGACGTAGACATGACCCTTGCCGTCGGCTACGCCGGATTCAGGTTTGCCTTCGAGCTGAACCGTTTCAACCACGGCGCCCTTTTCGGCATCGATCACGGTGGCGTTGGAACTGCGCCCGTTGAAGGCGAATACGCGCTTCGAGACGGCATCGTAAATGATCGCATCGGGATTGGTTCCGGCGGGAACATCCTCGCCGATTTTCGTAAGCGTGTTTAGATCGAAAATGGTGATGCTGTTTCCCTGGCCATTGCTGATGAATCCGTGGCCGAACTCAGGAGCGAGCGCGATTCCGTGCACGCCCTTCAAGCCGGTGATCTTGCCCACCACTTCTCCCTTTTTGCTATCGACGATCACAACTTCGGTGGCGTGCGAGACGTAGACGCGCCCGGAAGCCGGATCGGCCAGCAAGTAATCCCATCCGCCTTCGTCTCCAATCGGGATTTTCTTCAGTTGGTGGTAACCGCTTTGGGCGAAAGCGACAGACAAAACGAACAACATCGAAAAGGCGCGGCGCATGCTGGGCTCCTGGTCCGTTTACCTGTTGGACCATGGGCATTGTAGGCGTGTGATCTGAAGATTCTCTGAAGCTACGTGTGAGCCGTCTGCTCACGACGGGCTTGTTACCGGGCTGGCGTCCCCATGAGTGGGGGCGCGGCACGCAGGAGTGCGTGCGCCACATGCGAATTTATCTTGAGGCCAGATGTTTCGACTCCGAAGTCGATGGGGCCACCGGCGCCGCCCACGCCCTGGACTGAAATTCGCCATACGCCGGCCTCAGGTTTGGGGACTTGAAACTCTTCGGGATTGGTCTTCGATCCGGAATAGCCGGTGGTGTTGCCGTACCAGCCATAATGCTGACCGCCCGGGCTGACCAGATGCAGGTCCAGATCGCTGGACGCGCCGGTCCACGAGAGTACGACCCCAAACGTTCTTGCGCCCCTGGGCACGACCACGGTTTCACTCCACCACTGCGCCACGCCGACCTGTCCGGAAAACTGGCGGCCGTCGGAGGTGCGTGCCATGACGCCCGCCGCACGGGTCCGGCAGTCACAGAGCGGCGAGGCATTGGCCGACGCAACCGTGTGATTGACGCTGCGCCGCGCATCCGGCAGATCTTCAAATTGAAATGGAACGCTCGATGATGAAATCGGGAGGGCACGCGTGACGCTGACATGCAGATGATAGCCGCCACCCTCGCCCAGCGTGTAGCCGCTATTGCCGGCGGTGGCGAGGGCCTGCCCCTGCTCCACGCGCTGCCCGTTCCCGACGACGAACGTACCACTTGCCAGATGCGCGTATTGGCTGAACTCGCCATTGCCATGATCGACCGTGATGTAATTGCCGAACGAGTGATGGCGATGATCCTGCCTCATTCCGAGATCGTGAGTATAGGCGACACCCGCCTTCATGGCGACGACGCACCGTCCCGACCGTGGGGCGATGTCATAGGCATGAATGCTGTTGCCCCAATGCGAAAACGTTCCGTGCGGACCTTGCGTGATGATCCACGGCTCGCCGGCCGTCATGGGGAGCTTGTAACCGTTGGTCGCGATTACGAACGGCATGGGCTTACTCATGCGCTGATCGGGGTTCTCCACAATCACCAGATATTCGTTCGCGGGCAATCCTGGATAATGCACTACCAGTTGATTAGATGCGGCGCTGCGAGGCTGCAGGCTGGCGAGATACGTCCATCCGCCTGCTCGGGCATACTGAGCGATGAGGACGATCGAATTGGGCTGAAAGTTTTTCCCGGTTACCGTGAAATCGATTTCCTGCATTTTCACGCCCGGCCAAGTGACGCTGGTGATTACCGGACCGCCTGTGTCGAAGTCACCCGCGATGGTGAACTCTCGAGCGAACAATAGCCTTCCATTCTCAAACGCGCGCGCGGTCCACTTGCCGGGTTGCGATGCCGCGGCAAATCCTGCAATCGGCAATTGATTGGTGAAGCAGAGCGCCGGAGCATTGGGGAGTTCGCCGTAGTTGGCTGAAGAAGAAACCGTGCCCGATGGATCCACCCACTCGACCCGCAGTTGATCGCCCGCGCGAACCTGCCGGGCATCGAACCACAGAAAGGCTTGCCGGTCGGTGGGTTGAAAGATCGCCATCGATTTTGGGGCCACGCAGGACTGTTCGCTGACGGAAGCCGCAACCCGGCTGTCGCGGACGGTGATCGCCCAAGTAGAAGGGACAAGCACAACAATCCAAAGGGCTAAGCAGAGATGAAGACGCCGCAAATCATCTCTTCGGCCGTTTGAAGCTTGAACGTTAGAATATGGCGCACGCTTTTTGAAAACCGGGCGTTCGCTTGAGTGTGAACGCGGCACACACGAGTGTGTGCGCCACGTTAACCGGCTGGGAAGCGGACGCGGAACGTAGCGCCCTTGCCCGATTCGCTTTCGGCTTCAAGGGTTGCATGGTGGCGGTCGGCGATCCATTTCGCGATCGAAAGCCCCAGCCCGGTGCCGCCATCGTCCCGATTGCGCGACTGTTCGGCGCGATAGAACCGCTCGAACACGTGCGGCAGCGCGGTTTCCGGAATCCCAATGCCGGTGTCGCGCACGGCAACCGTGGCGCCGTTCGGGTCGCACCCGACCGAGACCGTGATGCGTCCTCCGGCTGGCGTGTACTTCACCGCGTTGTCCACCAGCAGAAGCAGCAGCCGCCGTAGCTCGGGATCGTTGGCCTGCACAAAAACCGGTTCGACCGGCGCTTCCGCTGAAATCTCCAGTTGACGCAGGCGCGCCAGAACTTCGCCCTGCCGGCAGACGTCGCGGACGAGCGGAGTCAATTCGACGCGCTCGAGCGGGAGGGCGGGAAGACCGACGTCGGCGCGAGCGAGCAGAAGCAGATCCTCTACCAGTTGGGACATGCGCTCCGATTCGGCGACGATCTGGTGTAGTGCTTCCCGGTATGTATCGTTCGACCGTTCTCGCCGCAGGGTCAGCTCCGCGGTGGTGCGAATTAACGCGATGGGCGTGCGCAGTTCATGCGAGGCGTCGGCGGTGAATTGCGAAAGTCGCTGGACCGCGGACTCGAGACGCGTCAGCATGCCGTTCCAGGTTTCAGAAAGCCGCGCGAGTTCGTCGCCGGTGGCTGGTACGGCGAGACGCTGCGAAAGGTTTTCGATGCCAATGGATCGGGCCGCTTGCGTGATGTCGTCCACCGGCGCCAGGGCGCGCCGGCTGATCCAATAACCGCCGATGGACGCGATCAGCAGCACGATCGGGGCCGACCATAGAACAAGTTTGCCGGAGTCTCGTAAGGTGGTCTCGGTTCCATCCAGCGGAGTCGCCACCAGGATCTTATACGCCGCGCCTTCCACCGTTGTTGTGGTTACGAACGTTCGAAATCGACCAACGGAGGTAGTCTCGACCCCGAAGCCCTTCTGATCGCCGGCGCGCGCAAGAGCAACGATCCTGCTGGAAACGAGAGTCTTATCTTGGGCGTCGCGCACCTCGATGAGCTTGCCCTCCGGCGTCCACTCTACGTATTCGCTCAGTTCTTCCCGAAGCTGTTGGGGATGAGCCGGGTCGGACTCGGTCTGAAGAACCGTAATCACCGCCTGTGCCTGCGCCTCGAGCCCACGGTCAACAGACGATCTCAGACTGTGCGACACCATCCACCACATCCCCGTTCCGAAGAGCAGCATGCCCGCGAGCAACACGAGCGAATACCAGACGGTGAGGCGGATGCCGATGGACCAGCGCTGCATCACGATTCGTCTTCCCGCAGGCAGTAGCCGACACCGCGTACGGTGTGGATCAATTTCGATTTTTCCGGCACGTCCACTTTGTCGCGCAATAGGCGAATGAAGGCGTCGAGAGTGTTGCTTTGAACTTCAGAATCGAAGCCCCAAACCGCCTGGATCAGATTGTCACGCGACACCACGCGTCCGGCGCGCCGCATCAACAATTCCAGCAAGCTGTACTCGGTGCGCGTCAGGTTGATCCGGCGCCCGTGCCGCGCAACTTCGTGAGAGGCCGGATTGAGAACCAAATCGGAGACGCGTAGCGGGACGGGCTGCGGAATTGCTCCGCGGCGGGACACTGCGCGCAATCGAGCCAGCAGCACGTCGAAGGAGAAAGGCTTGATCAGGTAATCGTCCGCCCCGAGATTCAGGCCTTCAACGACATCGGCGTTTGTGTCGCGGGCGGTCAGCATTAGAATCGGAGTTTGGTTTTGAGATGCGCGAAGTTTGCGCGCTACCGAGAAGCCGTCCAGGCCGGGCAGCATCACGTCCAGAACGATGGCGTCGAATGGATGCGACTCGGCCATCGCCAGACCGTCGCGGCCATTGGCGGCCAGGACCACGGAATGGCCCTCCTCTTCCAGGCCTTGCCGCAGTAGCTGGGCCATGCGTTGCTCGTCTTCCACAACCAGAACCTGCATGCTTGATTCCTTAATGCTATTGTCTCAACCTGAAGTTTTGCTGTAATTCCCGACAACCGCTCCCTGCGGTCACGGCTCGGTTAGCGGGTGTGAATCGTAATGGGATAGCGCCGGTAAGTCGGTAGTGGGTGAGCGGCGGAGAATCGGTAGTGGGTGAGCGGCTGTATGTAATGGGAGCGCCGGCTTATCGATACTGCCGATTCTGAGCCGTGACCGGAGGGAGTGGTTTGGATGGTGATTCAGGGGATTTTCAGATTGGCGGGGTTATGCTGGATCGCAGTGGGCCGCACGCTCGTTCTTGCCTTGCTGTCGACGGGGATTGCAGCGCTGGGACAACCGGTTCCACCTGCAGCGGGCGGTCCGCTGACCATAAGCTTTTCTGACGCCCTGGAACGAGCCCGCAAGTACGGCATCGAGCTTCAAACCGCCAACATCGCCGCGCTGCTGGCGCGCGAGGATCGCATTCAAGCCAAAGCCGCGCTGCTGCCGAATACGGCGTACTTCAACCAGTTCATCTATACCCAGCCCAACGGGTCGCCTTCGGGAGTTTTCGTCTCTGCCGACGGACCGCACGTGTACAGCAGCCAGGCGCAGGTGCATGAGGATCTTTCTCTGGCGCATCGCGCGGAGTATCGCAGGACCTTGGCTGCGGAAGCGCTGGCCAAAGCGAAAATCGATGTGGCCGGCCGCGGCTTGGTGGCGACGATCGTGCAGGACTACTATGCCGTGGTCACTGCTCAGCGGCATCTCGCCAATGCGCAGCGCAGTCTCGAAGACGCGCGCAGGTTCCTCGATATCACCGCGAAGCTGGAGCAAGGTGGGGAAGCGGCGCATGCCGACGTCGTCAAGGCGCAGCTACAAGTGCAGCAGCGCGAGCGCGACGCCCTGGATACCCAGCTTGCCATCGATAAAGCCCGGCTGACGCTGGCCGTGTTCATTTTTCCGGATTTTCAGCAGACGTTCAGCGTCGTGGACGATCTGGACACGGTGGCGCCGCTCATGCCGTTCAACGAAGTGCAACAACTGGCGGCTACTTACAGTCCGGAAATACGGGCGGCTCAGGCCACGCTAAGGCAAGAGTCTGCCGGAATTTCTTTAGCGCGGGCGGGTTATCTGCCGGCGCTCTCGTTCGACTATTTTTTTGGCATCAACGCGAATGAAGTGGCTCACTACAACCGGGAGCACCAGAATAATCTTGGTTCCGCGGCACAGGCCACGCTGAATATCCCGCTGTGGACATGGGGCGCGACGCAGAGCAAGGTCCGGCAAGCGCAGTTGAAGGAGAAACAGGCGCAACTCGAACTTAGTCTGGCGCAGCGGCAATTGCTCGCCAATCTCAACTCGTTTTATGCCGAGGCGCGGCTGGCGTCGTCGCTCTTGGACTCATTGCGTAAGTCGGCCGATCTCGCTGCCGAGAGCCTGCGGCTGACTATTCTTCGGTATCAGGCCGGTGAAGCCTCGGCGCTCGAAGTGGTGGATGCGCAGTCCACACTCTCGCAAGCGCGTCTTGCGTTGGATGATGGGCTGGCGCGCTATCGCCTCGCGTTGGCAAGTCTTCAAGCTTTGACAGGGACACTTTAATCGATGTGGAAACCATTGATGTTCGCGGCGATTGTGGTGATGGTTTCGTGTAACAGGCCGAAGGAAACCGAATCCGAGCCAGTGGTTCCCGTCCAACTGGCCGAGGTGAAAGGCGATTCGATCCAGCGCATCGTGAGCGGGCAAGGCATCCTCTACGCGGTGGATCAGGCCAGCGTCGTTCCGAAAATTAGCGCTCCCATCAAAGCGTTTTACGTGAAGCGGGGCGATCACGTCAGCAAGGGTCAACTCCTGGCGGTGCTCGAGAATCGCGATCTCGAAGCGGCCGTGGCCGAAGCAAAGCAGCTCTACGAGCAGGCGCAGTCCAGCCAGCGCGCCATCCTGCAGGCGACGTTCCCAGAAGACATCAACAAAGCTCAAACCGATCTGCGGTCCGCTCAGCAGGGCCTGGAGGCAGCGCAGAAGGTTTATGAGAGCCGCAAGCAGCTATTCGATCAGGGGGCGCTCGCGCGCCGGCTAGTGGATGAGGCCAATGTCGCCTTTGTTCAGGCGCGTAGTCAATTCGAAGTGGCACAGAAGCATCTTCAAACGCTCGAGAACGTGAGCCGTCCGGAACAGGCCAAAGGCGTGGAAGCGCAGACGCAAGCCGCCAAGGCCCGATACGATGCCGCTGTGGCGCAGCTTTCGTATTCCGAGGTCCGCAGCCCGATCGCGGGAGTGATTGCCGACCGTCCGTTATACGCGGGAGAGATGGCTGCCAGCGGAACGCCGCTGCTAACAGTGATGAACATTTCGCGCGTGATCGTGCGCACCAACATTCCGGTTGGTCAGGCTGGATCGGTGAAGGTCGGCGATAGCGCGCATCTCACGCAGACCGACGCTGCTCTCGAAGCTGACGGCAAAGTTACGGTTGTCAGTCCCGCAGTGGATCTCAATAGCACCACGGTTGAAGTCTGGGTGGAAACAGCCAATCCGAGCGAGAGTCTCAGGCCGGGCGCAACCGTGCGGGCGGCAATTCTGGCTGAGACGATCCAGAATGCCATCGTGATTCCCAGCTCCGCTCTGCTTCCAGCCGGAGCCGGTGAAACGCGCGTCATGGTGGTGGGCGCGGATTCAGTGGCGCACGAAAGAAAGATAGAAATCGGAGTCCGCGAATCCGACAAGATTCAAGTGCTCAAAGGGCTTCAGGCGGGTGAAAGAGTTGTCACAGTTGGCGGCGTCGGTTTGGAAGACGGAGCCAAGGTTCACATAGTCGCAGCCGGCGGGGCAGAGAAGCCGGAGAAATGATTCCGCCGTCACCCAACGCCGAGGCTTCCCATTGGTCTGCCCGCCACGGCAAGTCGATCATCTTCGTCATCCTGACGTTGGTCGCGGCCGGAGTCTATCTCGCGTTCACCATTCCCATCGCTGTATTTCCTGAGACGAGTTTTCCTCGTATTGTGGTCGGTGTCGACAATGGCGTGGCTCCGATCGACCAGATGCTGGTCACCGTCACGCGGCCGATCGAAGAGGCGTTGAACAGTGTGCCGGGATTGGAGCGAGTGCAGTCTATCACCAGCCG
>JBGPSX010000145.1:0-8652 GCA_041490325.1 Bryobacteraceae bacterium
CGCGTCGACGTGCATCCGCACTCCTACCTGGGCAAAGTGCAAGGCTGCTCGAGCTGGCTGACCGCGGTAGGCCCGTCCGGTTTCTCGACGCTCTCCGGCGTAGCCCCAACCTTCATCCTCGAACAGAAATAAATCGTGGCGGCACGCACTCCTGCGTGCTCACACTCATGTGAACGCAGGGCATTTTTACTTCCCCACCATCCCCACAAACTCCTCCAACACCCGATGGAAGCGCTCCGGACTCTCCATCATCAAAAATGTCCCGACCCCGCCCACTCTTCATACTTATGATTCGGAAACACGACTCGTAGCCGTCCCTCGAACCCCGCACGCTCCGGCCTAGCCGCCATGATCGCCATCACCGGCAACGCGTACGTCTCCCCCGGCTTGGGCGGGTCAAGCGCGAACATGCCCTCCATCGCCGAAGCCATCACTTGCTGTGGCGTCGCCAGCATCTTGGAGCGAATCTCCTCGCGCTGCGCCGGCGTGGTCTTGTCCCAGAACATCGTCTCGATCATTTTTTGCGCCGGCTCCTTGTACGTCGGCTCGCGGAAGGAAAGCAGAAAAGGCTCCATCTGGGCCTTGTGCTTGGCCCGATCCGCGTCGTCTTTAGGAGCGCTCGGGGAAAAAATGTCAACTAATACCAGTGCTTTGGTCTTGGCCGGAAACAGACGCAGGAACGTCATCACCACCGGCCCGCCCATGCTGTGGCCCACCAGCACGGCGCGTTCAACACCGGCGTCGCGCATCACAGCTTCGATACCACGCGCAGGCCGCTCCTGCGTGTACGCAACGTCGGGCTTGTCGCTGCCGCCATGACCAGGCAGATCCACCAGCAAAGCGCGATGCAACACAGGAACGATCCACAGGCGCATGCACTTTAATACCTGCCGTTCCATCTTAGTTGGGCTCAGCCAGCAAGTCGCCCAGCCGATCCAGCCGCCGTTCCCACATCGAACGGCAATCGCCGATCCATTGCTCCGCCGCCGAAAACCCCGCGGGTTCGATCCGGCACGTTCGCACTCTCCCGGCCTTTTCGGTATGCACCAGCCCGCTTTCTTCCAATATCTGCAAGTGCTGCACTACCGCGGCCAGCGACATATCGAGGGGTTCAGCCAAACGCGACACAGATATGGGCCCTTGGCTGAGCTTCCTGACGATAGCCCGGCGCGTGCGATCGCCGAGCGCGTGAAAGACCCGGTCGATGTTAGCTTTTTGGCGCACTAGCGCGCCAACTCCGCCGCCAACTGCTCGAGTAGCTTGCGCCATCCTGCTTCACGCATCTTTGGCCCGTCCGCACCCTCAAAAAATGCCGCCTGATGTGTCAGGATCAGGTCCGTACCTTTGTCTGTTGGCAAAAACTCAAACGTGACCAGAGCCGCCGAGATGCGCTTTTCACCGAGGCTCATGGTCGAAGCAATTGTGACGCGGCGGTTAGGCACAATGTCCTGATAACTTCCGACGTTGGTCAGCGCGGTGCCCGGAAACGGCGTGCCCTCTTTGAAGCGATACCGAGCTCGTTCGCTGCCTCCCACTCGAAAATCCATCTCAAATTCCTCGACATCGTGGCTGTGACCTTCAGCAAACCAGCGCCGCTTCTTAGCCGGATCGGCGAAGGCCGCAAACACACGTTCCGGCGTAGTGGAAAAACTACGCTCAATCACAAACGTGTCATGAATAACAGATCGCTCTTCCATAGTCTTCATTGCTTCAAACTCCTTCATAGTAAAGTGCCTACTTAAGTATTCAACAAGCTGGCTCAATTGTCAAGTGGACACTTAAGTATTATGCGCAGCATGGCGTGAACCACGCCGCTCCTGGTAGGATCCAGATCAAGTGCTGGCGGAGCATAGCGGAGGGAACATATCCTAAGAGAAAAGGTACCGCCTCTACTCGCTCAGAATTCCCGCGAGCAGTCAGCAAGCGCTTACCGATCCCGCTGCAGCCGACGCGGAAACGCTGATCAACTCGCGCGGCCGGTCGTTGCTCGAGTCGATCGTTTTGACCGACCGTACCGCTGAAGGTCAATCCCCCCTGCGCCATCGTCACGACGTGGAGGATTACTCGTGATCTGGAAACAGCAAGGCATTCACTGAGCCCCCACCACCCTCGACAACACCAACATCGCAAAATCCACCCACTTCCCCTTAGCATCCTTGGTCCGCATCAGCCACTGCCATTCCCGCTTCTCAGCCGACCACCGAAACACCGTCCGAAACGGCCCGTCCGGATACTCGAACACAAACTCAATCTGCTCGCCCGACCGCACGCCGTAACCCAGCGTCTCCGAAAATCGCCCGCCGTACACGTCCATCCAGTGCGCCACATACCGCTCGCTCGCACTGTCGTACCCCACCATGATGTGCGCTTCGTAACCAGGCTTCCCCGTCTTCGGATCCGTCGCGCCCACCTCATGAATCCGCAGGAACTGATGATTCAGAACCCAATCAGCCTCCACCGACTGCTCTGCGCTCTGTCCCCGGATGGTCCCGGTCATGCGCCATTTGCCGGCCATCCGTCCCAGCAGCTCGTCCTGAAAAATCTGTCGCGGCCCATCCAAGGGCGCAGCCTGCTCCTGCCCCACCGCTGCTCCAGCGAACAAAACGAACCCAATCACGGCACGCATCATGATTTCTATCCTTATAAACCTGTGGCTTACGCAGCCGACCACCGCTAGCTCACACACCCGTCCGCTATTCTGACCGTGGAAGGCAAATCGGGTTGAACGGAATGAAGGTGGCGCATCACAAGAGCACACCAAACACCGCGCACCGCGAAAAACTTCAGAACGGGAGAATCTCTTCGCGCAACGGGTCGAAATCGATCCGCCGCTTTTCCATATAGGCGATGTTCCCCAAATGCGATGCCTGCGCCGACCGATGCCCGATCAGCACGTCCGCGTCCGGCCGCTGGCGCGTGCGGCAGCATTCCAGAAAATTCGTGACGTGCGCGAACACCATGTCCGGATCCTCGGCCTTCACCACGGTCGGCTGCGCGTCCCTACCCAGTGGAC
The DNA here is from genome assembly GCA_041490325.1 of Bryobacteraceae bacterium. Taxonomy (GTDB): domain Bacteria; phylum Acidobacteriota; class Terriglobia; order Bryobacterales; family Bryobacteraceae; genus Palsa-89. The sequence continues at coordinate 3,014 of JBGPSX010000145.1, forward strand.
GAAACTCGTAGTGCTGCCGATCGATCAGCAACCGCCCTTCAGTCCCGCACAACTCCACGCCTTCCCCCTTGATCCCGGGAACCAGCGTCGCCTCGAACGTCGCGGTCAAATCGTTCGGATATTCCAGCAGCACATTGATCGTGTCCGGAGCCGTGCGCCCATCCTTATATGCATACACGCCGCCCGCCGCCACCGCCGACTTCGGCACGTCCTGCCCCAGGAACATGTGCACCACATCGATCCAATGCGTGAACAGATCGGTCACCTGCCCGCCGCCGAAATCCAGGTACGCGCGCCAGTTGTAATATTGCTGCGGATCCCAGTCGCGCCACTTCACCGGACCCAGAAACCGCGCCCAATCGAGATTCGATGGCCGGTTCTTGAGCGATTCGGGCGCGCGCCGCAGATGATAAGAGTTTCCGTGCCACCACGTCCGCGCCAACGTCACCTTCCCCAGCCGTCCCTTGTCCACGTACTCGCGCTTGGCCTCGAGATAATGTTTGCCCGAGCGTTGCTGCATCCCCACCTGGCACACGCGATCGTTGACCCGCGCCGCCTTCACGATGCGCGGACCTTCGCCGATCCGCAGCGTCAAAGGCTTCTCGACATACACATCGTGCCCGGAATTCAGCGCGTCAATCGTAGTCGTCGCGTGCCAATGATCCGGCGTCGCGATCAGCACGGCATCCAGGCCCTTCTCCTCCAGCAGCTTGCGATGATCGGTGAAGCTCTTCGCATCCGGAGCCTTCTGCCGCGCGCGATCGATATGCTCGCTGTAGACATCGCACACCGCCGCGACATGCACCTTCGGATCCTGCTGGAACCGCGTCATCACGTAAGTCCCGCGATCGCCCGACCCAATCAGACCCAGTTGTATGGTGTCGTTCGCGCCCATCACTCGGGAGTACGAGGCGGCGGTCAGCGTCGCTGCCCCTTTGATGAAATGCCGGCGGCCAAAATCGCTTGAATTCATGTGCGAATTATAGCGCCGTCGCGACACTAAGGCTGCATGCGAAGACTTCTAGCAACTCTATCGTTATTCGTTTGGTCCTGGGCCGTCATGGCCGGCACGCTCACCAAGTCGCACGCCCAGGGCAAGTTCAGCGACGCCGAAATCGAAGCCACCATCAAAATGAAACTCGCGAAATCGAAGATCGGCAAGGATGGATTTCAGGTGCATGTCAAGGGCGGCATCGCCACTTGGACCGGCACTACCAATGTGATGCAGCACAAAGGCGCAGCCACTCGCATGGCCAGAACGGCGGGAGCAGCCGATGTTGTGAACAACATCAAGATTTCAGAAACCGCGAGCGGCGTTGATAATCTCAACGGACCCCGCCGCGCCCAGGTCAAAACCAACTGAGCGCGTGCGGCGCCTGCTACAATGCATTTCTGTGCGCAAGCAGGCGTTCCTCCCCGCAGCCCTCTTTCTCACGGCCGCGTTCGCGCAAGAAATAAAAATCACGTCGGGCCCGGTCGACAACCAGGTCCTGCAGCGGGATGCCGCTCAAACCGCCTCCGTCCAGCTCAGTGGAGTCGCCACCGGCAAAAAGGTCAACGGCAAAGACATCGAAGCCCGGCTCCTCGCCGCCGATACAACCGCCCTCCCCGGATTTGACTGGACCAGCATCGCGAAAATCCAAAAGCTCAAATGGACCGCCGAATTGAAGGGCGTTCCAACCGGCGGCCCCTATCGCCTTGAAGTCCGATTGCAGGGCACGGATTCCGCGCTCTCCGTCGCGAATCTCCTGGTCGGCGATTTGTGGGTTCTGGCCGGACAATCCAATATGGAAGGCGTCGGCTATCTGGTGGACGTCCAACAGCCGTCGCCCCTGGTCCGAAGTTTCGATCTCGCGGATCGCTGGCGCGTCGCTGAAGAACCGCTGCACACGTTTGTAAACGCCGCCGATCCAGTGCACTGGCCCTTAAACGCGGAGAGAGTTCCGGAGCGATTTACCGGAGAGCGCCTGGAAACCTACGTCACCAATCGGAAGAAAGGCGCTGGACTCGGATTGCCCTTCGCGGTCGAAATGATGACGCGCACTGGCATCCCCATCGGCCTCATTCCCTGCGCTCATGGCGGCACTTCCATGGACCAGTGGAATCCGGAATGGAAAGATCGCGAAGGCGAATCGCTGTACGGCTCCATGTATCGGCGCGTACAAACGGCCGGCGGAAAAGTGCGCGGCATCCTCTGGTATCAGGGCGAATCTGACGCGAATCCGAAAAATGCCTCGACCTTCTTCGATAAGTTCGCGGCGTTCGTAAAAGCCGTCCGCGCCGACTTCAATCAACCCGACCTCCCGTTCTACTACGTTCAACTGGGCCGCCACGTGGACAGCAGTAACCTGGCGGAATGGAACAGTGTGCAACTCGCTCAACTCCGCGCCGAAAGCGAAATCCGGCGCGTCAGCATGGTAGCCGCCGTGGATCTCCAACTCGACGACGTCATCCATGTCAACACGCAGGACCTGAAACGTTTGGCCCACCGGCTGGCCGATGTCGCATGCCTCGATCTTTTCCGCAGTCTCAAGAACTATGGCGAGATGAAGCGTGGCCCCAGGCCGGTTGACGCGACCTATGACAACGGCGTCGTGAAGGTCAACTTCTCCGGCGTGAACGGCCGTCTTGAATCCGAGGGCCGCATGGCCGGATTCTCCATCCACGATTCCAGCGGCGTCTGGGCGCCCATCATCTACAAGTCACGCGTGGACCCGGCGGAAGCCAGCACGGTCCTGCTTTACGTGCAAGGCCGGATCCCCGAAAACGCAACCCTCTGGTACGGTTTCGGCAAAGACCCGTACTGCAACGTTCGCGACGCATCCGACATGGCCGTCCCAGTCTTCTCCTTAAAAATCGCCCGCTAAGTAAGATTAGAAATTGTGGATGCGTCTTCGTGGCGCACGCACTCTTGCGTGCCGCGTTCACACTTGTGTGAATGCAAGGTCATGATAAACTGGTCTTTTCCACTCAAGGAAACTCCCATGAAATCCTTAGCAATAGCAGCAGTTTTCCCCATTTTGTTGTGTAGCCAGGCCCCTGTCCAAGTCGCCCCCGGCACTCCCGCCGTACAAGCTCCAGCCCCCGCCCCTCCATCCACGCCCATCACACCCGATACCGTCGTCGCGACAGTAGACGGCAAGAAGCTAACCGCCGCCGAGGTCGACAAGCTGGTCGCCAACCTACCCTCTCAGTTCCAACAAAACGCTCGCACGCAGCCGCAGATGCTGGGCCAGCTTTTCCTGTATCAGAAATTGGCTGCGGATGCGGAGAAGGCCGGTGTCGACAAACAATCGCCTTATCGCGAACAACTGGAATTCGGCCGCATGCAGCTTCTCGCGCAAGCCCAACTCACCACCTACAGCAACACGCTGACTGTCACCGACGAAGAGCAGGAGAAATACTACAAGGACAACGCGGAAAAGTACAAGGAGGCGAAGGTAAGAGTGATTTACATTTCATTCAATCCGGCGCCCGACAAAGCGCCGCCCGGCGGCAAGAAACTCCTCACCGAAGCCGAAGCGAGAGCCAAGATCGATGAACTCCGCAAGCAGATCACCTCCGGCGCCGATTTCGGCAAACTCGCTCGTGAAAATTCCGAGGATAAGGCATCGGCTGACAAAGACGGCGACTTCGGAATCATCAAGCGCAGCAGTCCTTATCCCGATCCGATCAAGAATGCGGTCTTCGCGCTGAAAGCGGGCGAAGTGAGCCAGCCGGTACGACAACCCAACGGCTTCTATCTGATCCGGCTGGATGAAGCGGTCATGCAGCCAATGGATGACGTGCGATCGCAGGTATTCCAGGATCTCCGCCGGCAGCGTTTCGACGAATGGTTCAAAGCCCTGCAAGCTCAGTACGTGGTGAAAGTTGAAAACCCGTCCTATTTTGCGCCCAAAGTACCCGCCCAACTCCAACAAGTACGTTGAAGCGATGGAGCAGCGGCTTCCTCCGCTCGTTGGCCGGAGCATCCAAGTTCGATTCATGCCGGTCCTGAGCGCTGGCCGCCGCAAGCTGTATTCGAACCAGGCTTACGGCCAACCTGTTTTCGCCGCGACGTTCATTCGCAAACGTAGAATCGTCCTCGATCAGGAACTGGCGCGGCAAAAGCGGGAACTGGCCCGGATCCTCACGCACGAGATATTTCATTTCACCTGGGTTCGCCTCAGCAATCAGTCACGGCGCTCCTTCCAGGCGCTATTGCGGCGCGAATGGACGCTGCGCGCTCAAGGCGAGCTCGGCTGGTCTTCCGAGTTGCGCAAATCGCGCCTGCTCCGAGGCCGCGGCCGTACCCGTCCGGATCCAAAGAAGTTCCGCGATTACGCTTGCGAAAGCTTCTGCGATACCGCGGCGTGGTTTTACACCGGTATTCACCGCCACCACGAATTTACGTTGGCTCAACGACACCGGGTACGCCGCGCCGAGTGGTTTCGAGAAACGTTTCGAGAGCGCCGGATACCGATATAATTAAGTAACAGGAGATACCCGTGTCCAAGTCCGTTCCAGCCGCGTTCGCAGTTGTCGCATTAGCCGCCCTGCTGTCATCGACGGCTTGCTCCAACGCCACGGTCAAGGCAGCGGTGAAGGCGGAGAAGGATCGAAAAAGCGCTCCTGAGTTCGCCTTGAAGGACGCCAACGGCCAAACGGTTCACATCGCCGACTACAAAGGCAAAGTCGTGTTGCTCGATTTTTGGGCCACCTGGTGCGGCCCCTGCAAGGTCGAGATTCCCTGGTTCATGGAATTCGAGCAGCAGTTCAAAGACAAGGGTTTCGCGGTGCTGGGCGTCTCCATGGACGAAGACGGTTGGAGCGTGGTCAAACCTTATCTGGTCGAGATGAAGGTCAACTATCGAATCGTGCTCGGCAATGACCAGGTGGGCGAATTGTATGGCGGCGTTGAATCGCTGCCCACCACGTTCCTGATCGACCGGCAAGGCAAGATCGCCTCCATTCACATCGGGCTATCCAGAGGAAAAGAGGATTTCAAGAATGACATCGTTCACTTGCTGGATGCGCCTCGCGCCGGTGCTCGCGTTCCTTCTCGCGGCGCCCTGGCATTCTTTACAAGCCCAGAATAACGGCGTCCTCACCATCGCGGCGCCGGAGCGATTGAGCATCAAGCGCGGCGCCACCGGCGAAGTAAGGTTGAAAGCTGAGTTGCGTCCGGGCTTCCACACGAACAGCAACACGCCCGCCGACGAATTTCTGATTCCGCTGAAACTCACCTGGTCGAAAGAGCCGCTCGAAACGGAACAAATCACATACCCAAAACCGCAACTCGAAAAGCTCGAGTTTTCAGCGAACCCAGTTTCGATATTCAGCGGAACTTTCGAGATCCTGACGCGCTTCAAAGCGCCCGCATCGCTCAACCCCGGCCCCGCCATGCTGAACGGCAAACTCCGCTACCAGGCCTGCAATAACAAGGAATGCCTTCCGCCGCGCACCGTCGACGTGCGAGTGACTTTAGATATTCAGTAGCGTTCGCTTACTGCTTCACCAGGAAAGAAGCCATTGCGAAACCGAGCATCCTTTGAAGCTGGTCCAGATTGAAATCGGCCGGGAACCCGAGCCGATCGGCCAGAAAGCGATCGCGCAACATCCCCTCCAGCATTCCCATGAGGGCGGAACGCACCGCTTGC
>JBGPSX010000146.1:0-8613 GCA_041490325.1 Bryobacteraceae bacterium
ACCTAGCTTCAGCCTGTTCACGTAACATTGAGGTTTGTCCCCCGCGACGCCCACCCAGACCAGCAAAAACCTCGGCGTGATCCTCCGCGTCGGGGTCTTCGGCATCATCGCGATTCTGGGCTACTTCATTTTCCCCGCGCTTATGCTGTTCGTTGGCGCTCCGCTTCTGGTGGTCGCCGCCCTCGGCACTTTCGCCGCCGCCGCCGTCGCCAACGCGATTGCGCTGCGCATCTACGAACGCGCGCAACTGGCCGACATCGGACTGGGCTGGACCACCGCCTCGCGCCGCAACCTGGCCCTGGGATTCCTGGGTGGCATCGGCGCCGGAGCGATCGTGCTCGGCGGACCCATTCTGATCCGCGTGGCCGACCTCTCGCCAGTGCCGAACGAAAGTCTGAAGTGGCCCAGTCTCCTGTTCGTTTCGCTAGTCCTTTTGTTCGGCGCCGTTGGTGAAGAAATGCTCTTCCGCGGATATGCGTTCCAGGTGCTAGTCAGAGCCATCGGCCCGTTTGCCACCATCCTGCCAACCGCCGTGCTGTTCGGCTTGGCTCACTTCGGCAATCTGAATTTCACCTGGATCGCTCTCTTAAACACTGTGCTCTGGGGCGTCGTGCTGGGCTATGCCTTCATCCGCAGCGGCGATCTCTGGCTCCCCATCGGCCTGCACTTCGGCTGGAACTGGACCCTGCCGCTGTTCGGCGTGAACTTGAGCGGGTTTACAATGGGAGTTACAGGGTACTCCTTGCAATGGAAGATCGGAGCGCTCTGGAGTGGAGGCGCTTATGGCCCGGAAGGTGGCTTGCTCACAAGCGCGATCATCGTGGCGTTGTTTTTCTACCTGCAGCGCGCCCCGATTCAACAACAGGACGCGTTTCTGCTGCGGGAGACGCCATAATGCGTAGCCGAACCATCAGCGCGTGCTGTGCCTTGTTCCTCCTTGCGCCCGCCTTCGCCGGCGACAAGAAGCTAACCGAAGACGACCGCATCGAGATCCTGCGCGGACTCATGGCCGAATATGCCACCGTCAAAGCCTTTCTTCCCCGATCGCCCAAGCCGTTGCCGATCGAGAGCACCGGCGCCTGGGACAAGCAGGCCTGGGCGGAAGCCGGACAGAAGTACGGACCCGCCGCACGGCTCGGCGATCTGGTCCAAGTTACGAAAGTCACGATCGAGAACGACAAAATTCTCTTCGAAATCAACGGCGGCATGAAGAAGAAAGGCGGGTGGCGCGACCATCTGGAAGTCGGCATGGGCGGTGGCACGCGTCCGATTTCCACGCAGCAAAACACCAGCGCTCCTAGTGGAACGAATCTCGTGCTGTTGTTCGACAAGGCCATTCCTCCAACGAAGGCCGCCGACATCAAGAAGATGCTCGCGCCAGTTCTGGATTTCGAAAAACAGACGGCAACGGAAAACTACATCGACAAACTGCCCGAGCCGATTCAAATCGCCATCAAGGCCAACAAGGCGATCGAAGGCATGGATCGCGATCAGGTGCTTCTGTCGCTCGGCAAGCCGCGCCACAAGGAACGCAATGTCACTAAGGACGGCAACGAGACCGAGGACTGGATCTACGGCGAGCCCCCCGGCAAGATCACGTTTATAACATTCGCGAACTCCAAAGTGATTCGCATCAAAGAAAGCTACGCCGACCTGGGCGGCTCAACCGCGCCCCCGTTACCGGCGAAATAAATGGAGCTGCCCCAGGAGGCGGTGCTGATAATAATCGATCTGCAAAAGGCCATCGATCATGCTAGTTGGGGCGAGCGCAATAACCCCGACGCTGAAAAAAACATCGTGGCCCTTCTGAAAGCCTGGCGCGCCACCAACCGCCCCATCTATCACATTCGCCACGATTCCATCGAACCAAATTCCCACTATCGCCCCGGTCAGCCCGGCAACGACTTCAAACCCGAAGCCCAGCCACTCCCAGGCGAAACAGTAATCGCAAAACAAACCAACAGCGCTTTCATCGGAACGGATCTAGAATCCAGACTCCGCGAAGCGCATCAAACCATACTGATCGTCACCGGCGTGATCACCAATAATTCCGTGGAAGCTACGGTCAGGATGGCGGGCAATCTCGGCTTCGACACTTTTCTGGTAGAAGACGCCGCCTTCACCTTCGGCAAGAAAGACTGGAGCGGCGTTTTCCGCACCGCCTCCGAGGTTCACGCCATGACCCTAGCGAATCTGAACAACGAATAGTGCACCGTCACCAACACCGCCGCCATCCTCGCGGCCCTCGCGGAATAATCGCTGTGATGCGTCATAACCACGAGCTGAGCCGTGACCAAAGAGCGGTGGTTCAAAAATCTGATATAGTTCCGGGAATGACCCGAACGTCCGTCGCACGCACCGTAGCTTCCGCGTTGTTCCTGCTGGGATGCTGGATCGCCTACACCCAAACGCAAAGCCAGCCCCCGCAATTGTCCATCGTCAAGGTCAAGGACGATCTCTACTCCATCGAAGGCGACGGCGGCAACGTCGCCGTGTATGTCACGAGCGAAGGCCTGATTCTGGTCGATGACAAATACGATCGCGACTTCGACGCCATCATGGCGCAAATCAAGACCGTCACAAGTCAGCCCGTGAAGTACATCCTCAGCACCCACTACCACGCCGACCATAGCGGCGGCAACGTTAAGTTCCTCCCCACCGCCGAGATCATCTCGACCCAGAATGCCCGAACCAATATCGTCCAGCACGTGCAGTCCAACGCACCGCCCGGAATGCTGCCCGCGCGCATCACCTTCACCGACGAGAGCGCCGTGTTCTTAGGCGGCAAGGAAGTGCGAGCCCGCTATTTCGGCCGCGGCCATACCAACGGCGATGCCGTGATTTATTTCCCCGCCCTGCGCACCATCCACACTGGCGACCTCATGGCCGGCACTACGCCTCTCATCGATTACCCCGGCGGCGGAAGCGTAGTGGAATGGACCAAGACACTGGATGCGGCTCTCAAGCTCGATTTCGATACCGTCATCCCCGGCCACGGCAAAGTGACCGATAAAGCCGCGCTGCTGGCCTATCGCAACAACGTGGAGAAACTGCGCAATCGCGCCACCGCTTTGATTCACGAAGGCAAGAGCCAGGACGAAGTCGGCAAAGTCATGACCGCCGAATTCAACTGGGCGGCCAACGGACTGCAGATGCAATGGAGCCTGCCCGGCATGATGAAAGAGCTCAAGTAGCAGACCGCTGCCGCAGCAGCGCCACAGTCTTTCCTTCAACGCCGGGAAATCGCAGCGCGTATTCTAGCGGCGTGCATTCCACGAATTCCTCCAGCCGCTCATAGTGGCCTGGAAGTTTCACGCGTATCGAAAGATCCGCTCCACGCTCCACCAACAATTGCGCCACCTGGAAGCCGCGATCGTCGAACTGCGTGACGGCGTGGAAAATCGGAGTCTGCCCGTCCACGCTGGCTGCGTTCACTTCCGCGCCACGATCCAACAACAACGCAGCCGCCTCCCGATTGCAGTACTCCGCGGCCACATGCAGCAGCGTCGCTCCCTGCAGCAATAGCCGCCGCGTACCCGTGCTTCCAAAATCGAGCTCCGCGAAGCGCCGATGGATCAGTCCCGGATCAGCATCGAGGTGTTTCGCGAGTCGATCCAGCCGCCCACGCAGCAAATCCAGCGCGGCCGGCACATCGTACTTCGTGACACCACCCGCGCTGAGAAGAATATCGATGCACTCGCCGAGCCGTGGCGAACGCCAGTACGACCCAATAAGATAATCCAGCGGCGTCTCCCGCGCGCCGCGGTTCGGATTCGCTCCATGCTCCAGGAGCCACCTCAGCGCCACAGGATCCACCGACTCGCAGGGCGCAAAGATGATCGGAAAATTCCCGCTCCAATCGGCATTCACATCCCCGCCGTAAGACAACAGCAGTTCCATCATCGGGACCCGCTCGCCCCTGAGCGCCGCCCGCATCAGCGGTCCATCGCCACCTTGATGAACATCGGACCCGTTCTCGATCATCCACTTCGCGATCGCCAGCCGCACCGCGCCGGGCGCCTCCCACGGCACTCGGCACTCCGCCACCCAAGTCAGCGGACCATTCTTCGCATAGCCAAGCGGCGCGCGATGCAGTTGCCGGTTACGAGTCATGAGCGCTTTGACGCGCTCCAAATCGTTACTATCGATAGCCTGTTTAAGTTGCCCGATTTCTTCGAATGCAGAGACATGCTCCTTCAGTTTCGGCCAACTTGCGAAACCATAACGACGCGCGATCTTGAACTGCGCATCACTGAGCGACTCTGCGCCGCCGGCCTTCAACAGGTCTTTAGCCTGATCCTTCAAATGCCGGAGATTGGGACGCTCGGGAAGAGGAAGAGGTACTTTTTGCGGATTGGTCGACACAGCGACCTCCTTTCGAATCGCCCGCCGTCCGCATAATCGGGCTGAAAGAAGGTTCGCGAAATTCTATTCGAACAGGTGGGCTTCTACCCTTTCCGCGGACCGGATGCGTCCCCAACGCTGCAAGCGATCCTAGCACACACTGGACCGGCGCCACCTGCGTTATTCATACCTGCAAGCCTCCAACGGATCCAACTTGATCGCACGCCGCGCGGGAACATAACTTGCGAACAGCGCGACGGCCGCCAGTAGAATTGACATTCCGCAGAACGTTACCGGATCAAAAGCGCTCACACCGAATAATTGATTCGGGAGCAGCCGCGCGATCGCGAATGCCGCCATCCATCCGAGCGCAAGTCCGATTGCGGTCATCCGCAGTCCTTTCCCCACAATGAGATTCAGGATTTGATTGGGCCGGGCTCCCAGCGCCATGCGGATTCCGATCTCCTGCGTCCGTTGCGTCACGCCGAAGTTGATTACGCCATACAACCCGAGCGCGGACAAGAACACCGCTGTTACTGCAAACAGTGCCAGCAGCACCACTGTGAATCTCTTGGCCGCAAGCGTCGCAAACACGCGGTCTTGCATGGTCCTCACATCATAGATTGACTGGGCTGGATCGATCGAATTGACCGCTTCCCGCATAGCACTAGCCGGAATCGCTCGATTCCCGGCGGATTGGACCAGGAGAGCGGCAAAGGAACTTGGCTGCTGGTAGAAGGAATAGTAGAGGACACCTTGGTCCGAATGGGCCGCAAGATCCGACTCCTTGGTGTGTCCGGCGATACCTACGATCGTGGCTTGGAAGCCGGTCTGGAGGTTGACTTGTTGACCCAACGGATCTTGGTTCGGCCAGTATTGTTGAGCCAGCGTCTCATCGATCAGCATGACCGGCCCGGAGTCCTGCTCCGTGAACGCGCGGCCGCGTCTTACCGGAATTCGCAGAGTGGAAAAGAATTTGGGTGTGACCAAACGCGTTTGGGCCACGAGGACCGGTTCGTTTTCCCGGTATGGCCGCCCGACGATCTGAAAAGCTCGACCTTCAGTGCCCATCCCAAACGGAATCGGGTACCCGGCCGCTACCGACTTCACTCCGGGAAGCGCCGCCAGGCGTTGAATCACACTCCGAAAGAACGCGAGTTGCGCTTCCGGTTCCTTGTATCGCGATTCAGGCAATGTCACCACCGCGGACATGACGCCCTCAGACCGGAATCCCGTGTCGACGTGTTGAAGCCGGGACAGGCTTCGCAACAATAGTCCGGCGCCGATCGACAGAATCAGCGCCAGCGCCACTTCCGCCGTCACCAGGATCGAGCGTAACCGGATCCGGTCGCGGCTCACAGTAGCAGGTCGTCCACCTTCTTTCAGCGCCTCGCTGGTATTGCCGCGCCCGAGTTGCCCGGCCGGAGCAATTCCGAACAGGGCGCCCGAAAGTATTCCGGCTGCCGCGGTGAAAACCAGCATGGGCACGTCGAAGGGAATCTTGAGTCCACCGATCACGTTCTCCGGGCCCAGAATTTCGACGGCTCGAATGAAAACGTAGGCGACGCCCAGGCCTGCGATCGATCCGCCAATCGCCAAAAGCGAACTCTCCGCGAATAACTGCCGCAGCAAATGCCAGCGGCTGCCTCCCAGCGCTGTCCGCACCGCGAACTCACGCGATCTTGCCGACGTTCTCGCCAGCGTGAGCCCGGCGATATTTGCACACGCGATCAGCAATACCAATCCGACCGCGCCCCAAAGAATAAACATCGGAGTCTTCATGTCTCCGCCGATAAAATCCGTGTAGCGATGGATGGACAGGCCCCAGCCGTTTTCCCTTCGGAGGCGTCCAGCGAGACGATCCTGCAATCCACGGCTGATGAGAACGGTAATAAACGCCTGCGCCTTCGCGAAAGTAATGCCAGGCTGCAGCCGCGCCACTCCGAGAAAGGTTTCGGTGAACCGGATCCGTGGGCTATCGATGCGTACTCCGATTGGCACGAAGATGTCGTGAGGCTGGCTGCCTAGGCCGTCCAGCTCACCGACGCCCACAGCGTAGGCCGGCCCCATGATCCCGACCACCTTGTAAGGCAGGCGATCCAGCTCGATCGTCTTTCCCACGATGGCTGGGTCGCCTCCGAACATACGCAGCCAAGCGCCATGACTGAGCACCACCACTTGGTTATTGTTAGGCCGATCTTCCTCCGCGGTAAATATGCGGCCTTGCAAGGGCTGTACTCCGAAAACCTCAAACCATCGCCAGCTCACGCGCAGCGCCGCGATACGCTGCGGATATGCGCCTCCGCTATAGGTGTAACTCGCGGTCTTCGCGATCGCCGTGGACGAGAAGATCTCCTTGCTTGCGCTGATATCCTCGAAGTTGCTAAATGAGATCACTAGATTCTTCAGATTCAGCTTGTCGTACCTGGCGCGGATCACGACGACGCGGCTCGCGTCAGAGATTCCGGCCGGGTGGAACAGCAGCGCATTCACCGCGCTGAAAATCGCCGAATTGGCGCCGATGCCGAGTGCCAGCGTCAGGATCGCCAGAAAGGTGAAGCCGGGTGCGCGACGAAGCGATCGGAATGCAAAACTTGTTTCACGGCTCAGCGTCTCGAGTACCGGAATCCCCCGCTGATCCCGATACTCTTCCTTCATCTGCTCCATTCCGCCGAACGTTCGCCGCGCCGCTGCCGCCGCCTCCTGAGGATTCATCCCGCGCCGCAGATTCTCCTCCGTTGCCATCCGCAGGTGTTCCTGAATATCCTGATCCAGTTCCTGGTCCAACTGGTGCTTGTGGAACAGCGCGGAAATCCGTGCCATCCATATCCGCGGATTCACGGCGTTCCCCCCAAAAATCGCGCGACCAGGGCGGTCGCACGCTCCCAATTCTCAACCTCGATTTGAAGCTGCCGCCGTCCTTTCGCAGTCAGCGAATAGAATTTCGCCTTGCGGCCATTTTCGGAGGTGCCGTCCTTGGCGCCGATCCAACCCTTCTGCTGCAAGCGCAGCAGCGCCGGATAAATGGACCCCTGGTTCAAGTGCACCAGGCTCTCGGAAATCTGCTCGATGCGTCTCGCCAGTCCAAAACCATGCAGCGGTCCCAGAGTCTCCAGCGTCCGCAGAATCAGGAGTTCCAGCGTGCCGTAAGGCACTTCAGCTTTCGATTTATCCATGTCGTTTCACCTCAGCAATTGTACCGGCCGTCACCTCATTGGCGAGCCCTCGATACGTCAGGACCGCCGCCACGATCCACACCGTCGCCCACGCGCACAGCCCCCAGAACGTCAAATCCGGACCTGTTTCCCAAACCGTCCGCGCACGCCCCGCCGATTCAGACCACGTGCTCCCGCTCGTAGCCATCGCCTGCACGCCTTCGAAGATGTCGCCAAAGGTGTGCAGCACCACGCCCGGCATGATCGAGCCGGTCAAATACGCCAGCATGCCGAACACCGCCGACACCGCAATATAAAACGGCAGATGACCGAATCCCACGTTGCGATGCGAGAAATGCATCAAGCCAAACACCGTTCCACTGACCAGCACCGCGATCGCCGGACCGTGACGCTGCGCAATCATCCCTTGCATATATCCGCGGAACCCCGCTTCCTCCGTGAACCCCGCCACCACCGAGCCCATCACTATCAGTGCAAAAAGCGTGATCGACGGCATCTTCGAGACATCCGGCAACTCCTGTTCTGGGCCGAGCGGGACCAGCCGTGCCAGCACGGATTGAAATGCCAGCAACGCACCCAGCCCGATCATGCCAGCGAATATCGCCATGCCCCAAACATCGCCCGACAGCGGCAATGCCCGAAGGTTTTTTCCTTTCCTCTTCAGGAATTGCCAGTAGAGCCACAACAACGGCGCAGTCACCATCGCCGACCAAGGAATCGTGGGCCAGTACTTCAAGTTGGCCGCAACCAGAATCGCCCACGGGACGGTAACAGCCGCGGTGACCAGCAGCCCAGCCGGGATCGCGCGAACAATTACCGGAACTCGCCGCCACATCGCTTGGAGCGTCATGTTACTTCCGCCGGAAATTGAGCGGCAGCACGACGGGTCCTTGCGTAAACATGCCGGTCATTTCCGTACCATCGGCGTTCAAGTTGGCTGTGTAAGTAACGCCGACCGACGTCAGCGCCACCGTCAAGCTGGAAGCCTTCTGTGCGATGCTGGTGACCGGAATTTCCAACCCTTCGCCGATTTTGACTAGCGTGCCCGTGGCCGTTCCATCGGGTTGATTCGCCATTGTCATCACCAGCGTCG
>JBGPSX010000147.1:0-8572 GCA_041490325.1 Bryobacteraceae bacterium
GTCATCGATTGAGGTCGATGCCGAACTTCTTCAACTCCTCGGCATAGTAGCGCCGATGGAGCAAGTCCCACTCCTCGGAGCCTTCAGGAATTTCCTTTTTTTGAGAACGAATCTTGGTGCGGGCGGCGCGATCCACTTTCTCTTCCACGCCCAGCAGCTCGGTCATGGACCGCACGATCTCGAGACGCACGTCGTTGGGATCCTTCTTGAGCCGAAACTCGCGCGCCTTGCGGAAGGCGCCCACCAGCTTATGGGAAATGTCGTTCACCTTGTCGCGCGAGAGCTTCATGTTGTCGCCCGTATCGCGGCCAGCCGCGCGGATCACCTTGCGTTGTGAAATCAGCGTGTTCTTGATCCGCCGGAACATCTCCTGATAACTGACGCCTTCGCGGCGCATATAGTCGCTGTATTGACTGAGCAACTCGCGCACTTCGTCGTTCAGGCGGTCCTCTACGGCCAGTTCATCCTCGATCAAGTGGCTGATCATCTCGACGGCAGCGTTCGGATCGCTGGTTTCGATGATCTGCGGTGTCATCCGCATGACGAGATGCCTGGACAGATAGGTGATGAATTCTCGACTCAGCAGCATGCTTCTAAGGGACGGTAACCAACCATTTCGACCGTTCCCAATTCTCGCACATTCAATTAGGCAGTTCGCCTTGATGGTGGTCGAGGAATTCCCGGTCGATGGGCTTGCGCCCGCCAAAGCCTTCGCTGACCCCATGCCAGAAACTGATGCCGGACTCGCCCAGCTTCCAGCACAGATAGACCTCCTCGCCGCGCAACAGCGTCGGGAAGTCGATCAGGCCCACGTCCAGATCCTTGACGACGCAACCGTAGTCCTGGATTCGTTCCAGCACCTCCTTGAGGCCGTGCGCGGTCGATTCGCGCCGCTTCTTCTGCTCCAGCACCTTGGAGTGATCCACGGGCATTCCGCCCATCAGCGTCACGCGCCGGGAGAAACCCTGCCATTCGGCCTCAGCGTCTTCGTATTCCGATTTCAGAGAGATCGCGTCGCGAATGGCCGACTCCACTTCAGGCAGCAACTGCTCCGCTTGCCGGTGCGTGAAGTATCTCGGCATCGAACGTCAGACGCCGCAGACCTGAACAGCCAGCGAGCGGCTGCGCGGACCGTCGAACTCAGCGAAGATAATGCTCTGCCACGTGCCCAGCAGCACGGTGGCGTTACGGACTTGCAGGCACAGTGTCTGCCCCATCAACAATCCGCGCAGGTGCGAGTCGGCGTTCTTGCGCTCGCAATCGGAGTGCTCCGGGTCATTGTGCCGATAATACTGCTCTTGCAGCACAACTTCGTCAAAGAACTTCCTGACATCGTGCAGCAGTGCGTCCTGCCATTCGTTCAAAAAGACAGCGGAGGTCGTGTGCAGCGACTGGAGATGCACCAGGCCGTCGCGAACGCCGCTCTTTCGAACGATTTCGTTGATGCGATCGGTGATATTGAGCAACTGCATGCGATCGTTCGTGATCCAGTCGACGATACGATTGAAGACTTTGTACGCGCCCGCCGACGCGCTTTCAGTCGTATTTGTCTCGGCTTCGATGACCTGGACTTTCGGTTTACTCATTAGAAGATTTGTCCTATTTCTAGATTGTAACAATGTACCCGCGTAGAGGCTTTCCAACGGGAATTTGGCTGTGCACCGGCCGCTTCTGATGTCCTAAAATAATCTCGTGCCCGTGAAGGAAATCGCGCGCGGAGTCTTCCGCCTTCCCGTTAGTATCACGAATGTTTATTTCGTCGGTGAGCGCTCCGGACCCTGGGTGCTAGTGGATACTGGTATCGCGGGGCGAGCTTGGCAGATCCGGCAAGCAGCCGAGTCGCTGTATGGCTGGGACACGCGCCCAGAGGCCATTCTACTGACGCACGGCCATGCGGATCATTCGGGCAGTGCGCTGGATCTGGCGCAATTGTGGGACGTCGAGATCTTCGCTCATCGTCTCGAAATGCCGTACATCACTGGAAAATCCGCATATCCGCCGTTGGACCCGACGGTGGGCGGATTCCTTGCGATGCTGGGAAGATTCGTTTCGCCCGCAGTTCTCAATTTAGGCGACTCGGTGCGTCCACTCGAATCAGGCTGGGAGAGCTTTGGCCTGGATGACTGGGAGGTGCATCACACGCCCGGACATTCTCCGGGTCACGTAGCGTTCTTCCGGCCGTCAGATGGAACGCTGCTGGCGGGCGACGCACTAACGACCGTGAATTTGGATTCGCTGGTCGAGACCGCCGCCAGGTTTCCTCGGGTTGGGCGGCCGCCCGCCCCTTCCACCTCGGACTGGATCAAGGCCGAGGAGTCGGTAAAGCTGCTGGCTGAACTTCGACCACTCACCATAGCGTGCGGCCATGGCATTCCCATGACTGGCGGAAAAGCGGTGATGCAACTGGCCGAACTGGCGACGCATTTCCCGGCGCCGCTGCAGGGCCGCTATGTTCGAGAGCCAGTGGTCGCCGACGAAAACGGGGTTGTGACGCTGCCACCCGCCCCGCCCGACTTCCTGCCTGGCGTTGCGCTAGGGCTGGGGATCGCGGCGGCGGCTGGAACCATGTTTGCACTGGCCGCCCATCGCCGGCGGCGCAAGCACTCCACTACGGCCGGTACTCCAGCACCAGCATCGTAATGTCGTCGCTCAGTTCGGCGCCTTCGGTGAAGTCTTCAACCGCTTTCGTGAGGGCGGAGTGCAAGTCCGGACCGCTCAGTGACGCGTTCGCGCACAGGCTCGCTTTGAATCCTTTTCGGTCGAAGAATTCGCCATCGGCGCTCTCGGCTTCTGACAATCCATCGCTGAATAAGACGATCTTGTCTCCCACCTCGAGTTGCATGCTCTTGGTCTCGTAGACAGCGGCGTCTAGCATCCCGAGTGGCAGACCAGTGCTGTCGAGCGGAACTAGTTCCGATCCCGCGCGCACCAGGTATGGCTTAGGATGTCCGGCGTTCGACCATCGAAATTCGCCGCTGCGCTGCAGCGTGCAGTAAAATACCGTAGCGTATTTCTCGCCTTTGGCGCGTTCATTCAAGAAGCGATTCACGCGTCCCATCAAATCTTCGATCTGCACCGGGCCTTCGGAGGCGAACAGAAAAGCGCCTTGCAGCAATGCCGCCAGCAGAGCGGCGCTCATGCCCTTCCCCGAGACGTCCGCAATGACGCAAGCGAACGTATCTGGGCCGATCTGACGGACATCGAAGTAATCGCCACCCACCTGTCTGGAAGCAATGCTGGAGCCGGCCGCGCGAAACCAGCCTTCCGATGGAAGATTGCTCGGCAATAGGTCTTGCTGGATGGTGCGCGCGATATTCAGCTCTTCTTCCAGGTGCTGCTTCTCGCGTTCCTCAGCGAGCAGCCGGGCATTCTCAAGAATCGTCGAGGCTTCCAGCGCCAAAGTTTGAAGGATCTCGCGGTTGCCGCTGGCCAGATCCGCCACCGCCTGGCGCGAGTCCATGTACAGCACGCCCACGGTGTCGTTGAGCGAGGTGGCGATGGTGTCCTGCATCGTTCCCGCTCGCACTCGCACCAATGGGACGCACACCACGCTGCGCAGCGCCAGATCGGCCACCGACATGTCCGGACGAATGCCTTGGGCGCCCATGGGATCGAAAGTCATAGAGAGAAGTTCTCGCCGGGTCTTGAGCGCGCGATGAATCAGCGAGCGAGGCACCTCGAGATCGGAGCTGGCCAGAGGAAAGCCACGCTTGTCACGCGCCACGCTAACTTCCAGACCCTCTTCGGCGCGCAGCAGCAGGAATCCACGGTCCGCGCCGGTAACCGCCAGCGCTGCGTCCACCACCGCCACCAGCACGTCTTGCGTGGACAACGAGCTTTGGAGCGCGCGCGCAACCTCAACCAGGGACCGAAGCTTGGATAGATTAGTGGCTCCACCGCCGGAGGGAACCGAGATCTGCTCCATGAAACGGTGCAGCTCGTCTTCTTCCACGGTGAAAACCAGGCGGTAGGAATCCTGAAAGCCGAAGTCGATTCGGTCCGAGCCGGAAAGATGGTGACGGGTGACACGCTGGCCGTTGACAAAGACTCCGTGGCGGCTGTTGAGATCTTCAATGAAATACTGGCCCTTCTCGAGGACGATTCGCGCGTGAGTGCGCGAGGCGCGATTGTCGCGGAGAACCAGATGGTTATCGCCCTGCCGTCCGATCAGGAAAGGCAGCGGCTCGATGGGAACGCGGGTGCGGTTTCCGGATGGATTGATCACCGCCAGCGCCGGCGCCCGGCCGGTTTCGACGGGCTGGGCACTCTGCGAGGTCATCAGTGGCTCCGTGGGTGCGGTGTAATGTGCTGTGTGACGCGCGCTGCTTCGGCGCTGGCTCGGCTGCTGGCCGCCGCGGCCAGTTCCTGGGCGCGCAGAACCTGGCAATGCGAGCAGTAACCGCCCACTTCGGTTCGGGTCAAAACAATCTCAAAACCGAAGTGGCTTTCGATCTGTTGCCGCATTTTCTTGAGCAGATCTCCGAAGAATTCTTCGATCTTGCCGCAGCGCAGGCAAATTACGTGCGCGTGCTCCTGCTTGAGGCGGGTCTCGTAATAATGCTGATCGCCCTCGTGATGCATCAGGTCCAGCTCGTCCACCAGGCCACCGGCTTTCAGCAGCTTCAGGGTGCGATAGACGGTGACGCGATTCAGCTTGGGATCTTTTTCGCGAGCAAGTTGGTACAGTTTCTCGGCATCCAGGTGCTGGCCCGACTGATCGATAAGGTCCAGCAGGATCTGGCGTTGTCGCGTAAGCCGGACGCCCTGTTGCCGGAGCGAGTCTTTGATACCGGGTGCGGCCGTACTCTTCATTTTCCGCCTTATTGCAGGGTAGCAGACCAGGCTCAAAAATGCGCCGTTACAGCTCGCGCAGCTCCGCAAGAACTTCCGCGTAGAGATCAGGTCCGATCCAAAATCGGGCGATCTGTATCAAGTCATCGAGCACCGGTTTGCCTAGTTCAATCAAGCCAGCCCGTTTTGCTCTGGCGACGACACCGAGGAGGCCCGTGACGGTTAGCCCCGCCGCTGTGGCGGTCCGGCGCCCACGCCTTTCATCCACAAGCAGAAGGTCCGCCCCGCGCTCGATTGCAAGCACGATTGCCTCAGCCTCGCCAATGTCTAAGTCTTCGCGAAGTTCTTGCACGCGCTTCTGGTCTTTTGCCGACGCGACTATCAACCAAGACTCGGAGGCAAGGTCGATCGAAGGAGACAGATCGCCCTTGGAGGCCGTCAATTCCTCATACACGGCGGAAGGAATCAGAACCTGGCGGTAGAGTGACGGCAGGAGTTGGAGCCGGCCTATCCGTGCGAGATTCAGGATCGGCGACGTATCGGAGACAACAATCAAGGCCGTTCAGTTGGGCGGAGAGTCCGAACATCCTCACGGAATTCCTCGACTCCGTAATGGATCGAAATATGACGGTCCGCCAACAGGGCCTGAAAAGCGAGCTGGCTCATTTCGGCAACACGACTCGCCTGCGCCAGGGTCAGCCGATCTTGCTGGAACAGCGTCAACGCAAGTTCCTGTTTTAGCTCGGGCTCACTGATATGAGCCGCCATGAGCACTTCGTCTGAAATCGTGACGGGCATCGGCTCTCCTTATGGTAATTATACTGCCGTATGTTAAGACGGCCCAATTTTGGAGCCGCCGTGTGCAGGTTTGGCAAGATTCCCGCGGAAATCGGGAATTGAGTGTACTGTCCCTAATTTCGCTACAATCACCCTGCATGTTTCGGAAGGTGCTGATCGCAAACCGCGGCGAGATCGCGGTGCGTATTGTGCGGGCATTGCGGGAAATGAATATTGCGAGCGTGGCCGTGTTTTCTGACGCTGATCGCGGGGCCCTGCACGTCCGCTTGGCCGACGAAGCGGAGCACATCGGCGCGGCAGCATCGCATGAAAGTTATCTCAATATCGAGCGTATTCTCGCGGCGGCCAAGCAGCATCAGGCCGAAGCGATTCATCCTGGATACGGATTTCTGAGCGAGAACGCCGGGTTTGCCGCGGCCTGCGAGTCGGAAGGGCTGGTGTTCATCGGACCATCGGCGGACTCGATCGAGCGGCTCGGTTCGAAGATTTCGGCGCGGACGCTGGCGCAGAAGGCCGCCGTTCCCGTTGTACCCGGCAGCGAGGATGCGCCCGCTAATCTCGCGCAGGCGCAGAGCCTGGCGCGCAAGCTCGGTTATCCAGTCCTGCTAAAGGCGGCGGCCGGCGGAGGCGGAAAAGGCATGCGGCGCGTGGACGCCGATCGGGAACTCGAAGCCGCCCTGCGAGACGCCACCAGCGAAGCCGAGCGCGCCTTTCGCAGCGGTCAGATCTACATCGAGAAGATCATCGAGCAACCACGGCATATCGAGATCCAGATAGCAGGCGACCGGCACGGCAACTATGCGCACCTGGGCGAACGGGAGTGTTCGGTGCAGAGGCGCCATCAGAAAATTATCGAAGAGTGCCCTTCGCCTTTCATCACAATGCATCCTGAAATGCGGGCAGCCATGGGCGAGGCCGCTCTGCGCGTGGCGCGCGCCGCCGGTTATTACAACCTCGGCACCGTCGAGTTTCTGGTAGACGAGCAAAAGAACTTCTACTTCCTCGAAGTGAACACTCGCCTTCAGGTAGAACATCCGGTGACGGAACTGGTCACTGATCACGACCTGGTTCAACTCCAGATCAAGATCGCCGCCGGGGAAGCGCTGCCTTTCGCCCAAGACGCCGTGACTTGGAATGGATGGGCGATGGAGTGCCGCGTATGCGCGGAAGATCCGGAGAATCAGTTTTTTCCGTCCGCTGGAAAGATTGTGCAGCTTCGCGAGCCGGGTGGGCCGGGCGTTCGCGTTGACTCCGGCATCTATCCCGGCTGGACCGTTCCGATCGATTACGATCCGCTGCTGGCCAAGTTGATCGCGTGGGCCCCCGATCGGGAGCGCGTCATCCAGCGGCTGCTGGGGGCCTTGCGCGAGTATTCGATCCTGGGTGTGGAAACGAATCTGGCGCTCTTCCGAGAAATCCTGCAAGACGCGCAATTACGCGAAGGACGGTTGTCTACCGGCTTCGTCGCCGATTTCCTGGCACGCCGAGAACCTCGGCCGCAAGCCTCGCGCGAGCTTGAGATGGCGGTGGCGCTAGCGGCTGGGGCCGCATCGCGAAATCAGCGGAGTGAAGCGACCAGTGAACCATCGGCAACCAGCCGGTGGCGAGCGGAAGGTCGAGGCGAACTTCTCCGATGATGTGGCCGATCGTGCTGGATGGGCGCCCAGTAAGGATCGACCGGGAGCGAATGGATGGCGTGACCGAGGTCGAGCCGGGAGTGTTCTGGTTGACCGTGGATGGTAAGAGCTTCGAGGTTCGTGTGTTGGCCGGCGCTCAAAGCTGGACCATCGAAGCGCATGGCATGCGCTTCACCGCCGAGGTGCGCGATCCGCGCAATGCCAGCGGAGGTTCGAGAGCCGCGCTCGGCTCCGGCCGCCAAAACGTCGCGGCCGCGATGCCTGGAAAAGTGATTCGGGTCCTCGTCCAGCCGGGCGATGCTGTGGAATCCGGGCAAGGTCTGCTGGTCGTGGAAGCGATGAAGATGCAAAACGAAATGAAAGCGTCGCGGCCCGGCCGGGTGGTTGAAGTGCGCGTCCGGGAGGGTGAGACGGTGGTCGCCGGCGCGACTCTAGTGGTGCTCGAATAGATTTTGGGAGAATGGTAGTTGCAATTCGATGCTAAGGCCTACAGTAGCGGCGTCGCGGAGATTCTGGCTCTCGACCAGCACGGCCATCGACTTATTCCACTGGTCTCGACCGGCTGTTCTTCCGAGGAAGCTCGCACGCGCTTGAGAAAGCAAAGGGCGTCGGATCTCTTTCCCAAAGCTCTGAGTCCTAAAGCTGCGCTGGGGGGCTTGTGGTTATATTTTTCTTGCTGGGATGAATGCCACGAAATCGTGCAGAACGTTCATACGTCTGAAGGAAGTGTGTGGCACGGAATCGCGCATAGACAGGAACCGGACCCCGTGAACGCCACCTATTGGTTCCGTCAAGCCGGTTCTCACCCTGTTTTTCCGGATCTCTTCGCCACCGCTCAAAGCATTTTGCCGCAACACATTCTGCCGCAACACGGGGGCGCGGGACTCAAGCTCACTGGCAAGTGGGATCCTTTCGCGTTTATCGATTTTTGCGAAAGCGCCAGACAAGATCCGGGATCGCCTGCCGAATGGGCGGCGCTCGAGATCCAACGCGCCGAATGGCAGCTAGTGTTTGATTATTGCGCGAGGCCGCGCTCGTGAGCCGGGGCCGGAGCCTCATCGTCGTTGTCTTGGGCGCCATCGCCATCCTGGTGGTCTGGATCGTTTCGAAGAAAACCGAGGCCCCGGAGGTCGAGTTCGTCAAAGTGACCCGCGAGACCATAGTGAGCACGCTCTCGACCAATGGCAAAGTGGAGCCGATCGAATGGACGCCCGCGCGAGCCGAACGGGCCGGCGTGATCACGCGGGTGTTGGTCATTCGTGGGCAACAAGTGAGCAAGGATCAGCCGCTGGTGGAACTCGACACGCGGGTTGCGGCCGCTGAGCTTTCCAAGGCGGAAGCCGGCA
>JBGPSX010000148.1:0-8485 GCA_041490325.1 Bryobacteraceae bacterium
ATTCTGCCCTACAGCTACGCCGGCACCATGGGTTACCTGAATGGCTCGGGGATGGACCGCCGCTTTTTCCATCGCTTGGGCGCATCGCGACTCGACCGAACCATCTGCTCGTCCGCCGGGGGCGCGGCTCTCATGAAGACGCTGGGTTTCCGCTATGGCACGGAACCCGAGCAATTCGCTCATTCGAAGCTCATCATCGCCTGGGGTTCCAACATTCTCAGCACCAGCGTGCATCTCTGGCCCTTCATCGTCGAGGCGCGGCGCAACGGAGCAAAGTTTTACACCATCGATCCGGTCAAGAATCGGACGGGCCGCTTAGCCGACAAGCATTTCGATATTTTTCCCGGCAGCGACCTCGCTCTTGCGCTCGGTTTGATGCACGTCATCATCGGCGAAAAGCTGTACGACGCCGACTACGTCGCGAACTACACCGACGGATTTGAGGCCCTAGCAAAACGCGCCGGGGAATATCCGCCCGAACGCGTCGAAGCACTAACGGGTATCCCGTGCGCCGACGTGATCTCGCTGGCACGCGAATACGCCACCACCCGGCCTGCGGTGATCCGATTCAACTACGGCCTGCAGCGCAGCGATCGCGGAGGCGCGGCGGTTCGAGCCATTGCGGCCCTCCCCGCTTTGATTGGTTCCTGGCGCGAAGTTGGTGGAGGTGTGAATCTAACTACCGGTGGGGCATTTCATGTAAACAAGCCCGGTCTCGAAATGCCGGAATTGCAACTCCGTTCGCCGCTCGGACGTGAAGCCCGGCTCGTCAACATGTCGGAGCTAGGCAAGGCGCTCACCGAGCTGGATGCGCCGCCGGTAAAAGCGATGGTGGTCTACAATTCCAACCCCGCCGCGATTGCTCCGAATCAGAATCTGGTGCTGCGCGGCATGCGGCGCGAAGATCTGTTTACGGTCGTGCTCGAGCAATTTCAGACCGACACGGCCGATCACGCCGATATTTTGCTGCCAGTCACGACATTTCTGGAACACACCGATCTGTACTTCGCATACGGGCATTACTACCTGCAACTGGCGCGCCCGGCTCTTCCCGCGCCGGGCGAAACCAAATCCAACGTTGAGATTTTCCAGTTGCTAGCCACGCGCCTGGGCCTCCAGGATCCCGAGTTGCACGAATCGGAAGACGACATGATTCGCACGATCCTCGATTCCGATCATCCATTCGTCAAAGGAATCACGCTGGAACAACTGGAGCGTGAGCGTTCTGTGCGCTTGAACATCACGCCTAAGGGCCAGCCGTTCCTGCCGTTCGCTCACGGCGGATTCGGCACACCGAGCGGGAAATGCGAATTCGACGCGGACACTTTGGATTATCAACCGCCAGTTGAATCTCGGCTCGGATCTGCCGATTTAAATTCGACTTACCCCCTCGAAATGGTTTCGGCTAAAAGCCACGATCACATGAATTCGACTTTCGGCGACCGGCCTTGGGCCGAGCAACAGACATCCATGCTGTACCTGCACCACGATGATGCCCGCAAGCGCGGCGTCGCAACCGGCGATCGAGTCCGCATGTTCAATGGCCGCGGTAGTTGCCTGCTAGTCGCCGAAGTAGATGGCGTCGTGCGACCGGGAGTCGTTTGGGCGCCCTCGGTTCGATGGAACAAGCTCTCCGCCGACAAATGCAATATCAACGCCTTGACTTCAGACCGGCTCACCGACATCGGCGGCGGCGCCACTTTCTACAGTTGCCTGGTTGAGGTCGAGAAGTGCGGCGACTGAGCAGCGCTGCTCTAACATCAATCTGTGCTCTGCTCCTCGTTTCGTCGCCGGCCTGTAAGCATCGCAAGAAAGCGCAAGCGGCAGATCCAATCCCACCGGGCATGCTCAGTGTGGCCGATCCTCTGGTTGGCCTGCAACTCACCAAGGGATTCTTTGAAGTCGAAGCTGGCGCCTGGCGCTGGACGCAAAAGAACTTCGCAGTCGTGCTCAACACGCCTCCCAACGCAGACACGCAGGGCGCAAGGCTGGTCCTCCAATTCACTCTGCCCGAGCCGCTTATCCAAAACTTGAAGTCTGTTACGTTAGGTGCTGCAATAGATGGGTTTAATCTGCCTACGCAACAGTACAATCAAGCCGGCCCTCAAACCTATTCGCGCGATCTCGCTCCGGATCAACTTCGTAAGCATTTGGTTCCGGTGGAGTTTTTCCTCGACAAGGCTTTTTCTGCCGGCAGCTCCGACACGCGCGAGCTTGGCGTGATCGCGCGACAAGTGGGCCTTGTAGCGAAGTAATGTCGCGCGCGAGCCGCCTGACCTACTACGGCATTCCGATGCTTTTCTGCCTGGCAGTGCATTGGCTCGATCTCAAAATGTGGTTCTGGGGCGACGACTTCGCCTGGTTGGGAATGCGACTGGATGTCCATTCGTTTTCAGATTTTCTCGACGCGTTGTTCCGGCCGCACGCGCAAGGCACAGTTCGAACCATCAGCGAGCGGCTTTTCTTCCTGACGTTTTCTTCGATCTTCGGCCTGGAAGCGCCACCCTTTCGAATCTGGGTCTTCCTGACACAATTCGCCAACATCGCGCTCTTGATGCAAGTGACGCGGCGTGTGACCGGATCGCCGGCAGCGGGATTCATCGCGCCGATTCTGTGGTCGGCTAATACGGGCCTGGGCCTCGCGTTGGGCTGGACCTCGGCCTACAACGAGATTGCGTTTGCCTTCGTCCTGCTGCTGTCTTTCCGTCTTCTTCTGCTCCACATCGATACGGGCGAGCGGAAATACTGGATCTGGCAGTGGGTTGCTTTTCTGTTGGGATTCGGCGTGCTGGAACTGATCGTCACCTATCCGGTCATCGCTTCCGGTTACACGTTCTGCTGCGCGCGGAAATACTTTCGCAAGACGTTGCTCCTTTTCCTTCCATCAATCGCCTTCACCGCCGTGCACCTGACTCTGATTCCGAAGACGACCGATCCGTATTACCGCATGTATTTGGACTCGTCGATCTTCACGACGCTGTGGCGCTATTGGTCATATGCCCTGGGCGCACTGCGGGAAGATCCGGTCGGCTGGCGGCCCACATGGTTGGGGGTCTCGCTAACGATCGCCATTACGGCCGCGCTGCTCGCGTTCATTGCATCGAGAATGCGCCGCCGCGAATGGTCACCGGTTGTGCTGCTGGGCTGGTTCTTCATCGTCATATTGCCGGTTTTGCCGCTTCGTAATCACTTCACGGAATACTACGTGTGCGTTCCTGCGATCGGTCTGTCGATCCTGGCTGCTTGGGCGCTGGTACAGGCGCGGGGTTACCTGGCGCCGGTCGCGTTCGTTCTCGCCGGCCTCTATATCGCGGTTTCGATTGCCGAGAATCACGTGGTCGAGCACTATCGCTACGGCCCTTCGCGAGAAATCAAGCACCTGATAACCGCACTCCAGCGCCTTCCAAAAACCGAGGTATCCAAGAAAATCCTGCTGGCGGGCGTCGACAACCGTTTTTTCTGGAGCGCCTTCTTCGACGATCCGTTTCGACTGATCGGTCTCTCTGAGATCTATCTTGTTCCGGGCACTGAGAAGAACATCGATCCGCATCTCGAGTGGGGCGGCATTTCGCGTTTTGTGATCAGCTCGAACGACGCTTTTGTGGCCCTGGCCACCGATCGGGCCCGCGTGTACGAACTACAGAACCGGCAGCTTCGAGACCTGACCAGCGTATATCGGGCGTTGATACAACCGGATTCCGTCGACGCCGGGAATCCGATTTACGAAAGCCGGTTGGGTTCAGGCTGGTATCCGATCGAAAACGGCTTTCGGTGGATGTCGAAAGTTGCCAGCGTCAATTTGCCGGGTCCAAAAAAAGCAGGGCAGCGGCTGGACGTAACCGGCTATTGTCCGGCCGTTCTGGTTGCTGGGGGGCCGCTCCGCGTTTCGTTTCGCATCGGACAGACGAAGCTCGGCGACTACACCTTGGCAAAACCCGGCGGGGATTTCCATTTTGAGTTACCTCTTCCCGGCGAACTAGCTGGAAGGCAAACCGTCACGCTGGAAGTCGAAGTCAGTCGCACTCTTCAGACCAAGGCAGACCCTCGCGCGTTGGGACTCATCTTCGGAACGTTTACGATGAAGTAAGGACATGAATTACTATCAAGAGCATCATCAGGACTACGTCGAGGGACTCAAAGCTTTCCTCCGCATTCCGAGCATCAGCACGCTTTCTGAGCACAAGCCGGATATTCAGAAGGCGGCCGAGTTCGTTCGCAGTGAACTGGAGAAAGCGGGCCTGCAAGAGGCCCAACTCATCGAGGGCGAAGGGAATCCGTTGGTCTACGCCGAATGGCTTGGAGCGCCCGGCAAGCCCACTCTGTTGTTGTACGGCCATTACGACGTGCAGCCGCCCGATCCGCTGGATGAATGGAAGTCGCCTCCGTTTGAACCGGCCATCCGCAACGACAACATCTACGCCCGTGGCTCGGCTGACGACAAAGGCCAGACCTACATCCTGATCAAAGCAGTGGAAGGACTGCTCAAGCAGCATGGCCGCTTGCCGATCAACGTGAAGTTTCTGATCGAAGGCGAGGAGGAAGTCGGCGGCGAGCATATCGAAAGCTACGTCTCCGGCAAGCCCGCACGCCTCAAGTCCGACGCGGCGGTGATTTGCGATACCGAGATGTTCGCGCCCGAGTTACCGACCATCTGTGTGGGTCTGCGCGGCATTGTGTATGGCGAGTTGGTGGTGGAAGGCGCGAATCATGACCTGCATTCGGGAATCTATGGTGGCGCGGCGCCGAATCCCATTCAGGCCATCGCTGAGATCTTGTCTACGTTGAAGGATCGCGAAGGGCACATCCGCATCCCCGGTTTTTACGATCGCGTGCAGCCGCCCAGCGCCAAGGAACGTGCGGCATGGGCACGGCTGCCATTCAACGAGCAGGAGTATAAAGAGACGGAGGTCGGCGTTCGCGAGCTGGTGGGTGAGCCCGAGGTTCCGCTGCTCGAGCGCTTGTGGGCGCGCCCGACCCTTGAAGTCCACGGCATCCGCGGAGGCTTCATCGGCGAAGGCGCGAAGACCGTGATCCCAGCACGCGCGTTGGCGAAACTCAGCATGCGCCTGGTGGCCGATCAGCGGCCTGAAGAAGCCACGGCCCAACTTCAAAAGGCAGTGGCCGCGGCGTGCCCGAAAGGCGTAACCGCTGAGTACCGGCCGATTCATTCAGCTCGGCCGTCACTAGTGAATCCCGATAACCATTTCATCCAAGCCGCCGCGGAGGCCATGAAGCAGATCTTCGGCAAAGAGACGGTCTACATCCGTTCCGGCGGTTCGATTCCGATTGTCGCGGCCTTCGACGAGTTCCTGGGAATTCCAAGCGTCATGATGGGATTCGGACTGCCCGACGACAATCTGCACGCGCCGAACGAGAAGCTGCATTTGCCGAATTTCTTCCGCGGCATCGAAGCCGTAGCGCGCTATCTAGAAATCCTGGGCGCATAGCAGAAGGTTGAAAAAAACCGCTCCCTCTGGTCACGGCTCGGCTAGCGGCTGGATACTGTCAACATCGATTCGCGCACTCCGGACCGCGAGCCGAGCCGTGACTGCAAGGAGCGGTTTAGAAATATTAGAGCAATCATTAGCCGAGCATCGCGAGGATTTCGGGATGTCCCTTCTTCGACGCCCATCGTCGAGGCTGCGCCCAAACATGGTCCTGCGGCAAATCCGGCGAGGCTCCGCGATCGAGCAACAGCTTCGCCATTGCGGGACGGCCAAACTTTGCCGCCCAACCCAGCGGGGTAGAACAAAGCTCGAGTTCCGTGGCGTCGATGTTGGCGCCCCGATCCAACAGCCATTCGGCCGCGTCCGGAGTTCCGTGCAGCACCACGATGTGCAGCGTCGTCATGCCCAAGCCGTTGGTGGAGTCCACCGCTACGCCGTGATCGACAAGCAACTGGGCCAGCTCCCAGCGCGGCTCGCTGTATCGCAGTGAATGCATCAACGGCGTGAACCAGCACGCCCAGGGCATGTGGCCGTTGACGTCGGCGCCAGCGGCGATTAGAAAACGTGCCAGATCGATCTGCCCGTGATGGACAGCCTCGTAAAGGCCGATGGATGTCACCAAATCCGGGCGCTCCACTCGAAGTTGTTCGACGCGCGCACGATTGTCGTGGCCGCACGCAACCGCCACCTCGAGCCTCGCCTGCTGCTCCGGTGTTGGTGGCTTTTCACCCGGATCTACGTATGCCGGCAACGCACCGGCTGCTTTCTCGAGGAGCGCGACTAAATCCTCGCGCTCACGATCCACAGCTTTACCAAGCGGCGTATCGTCGCCGAGCCTTCCGCCCCAGCCAGGAGTTTTGGGATGAGCTCCCCGGTCCAGCAGCAGCTTCACCATCGTGGCGTTGCCACCCCTAACTGCGTAATGCAGCGGCTCGTAGTACGCGAATTGCGCTTGAATTCTACGCGGGTCTTGGTCGAGCATCCGCGTCACAGTGTCGAGTTCACCGGAGTAGGCAGCGCTCAGCAGCGGCCAAGTGCCGGCGCCCCACAACGCGTCATCGAAATAACGGGGCTTGGGGAGCATCGCTAATCCGCTCGGCGATACGCGCGCCCGCCCGCAAACACAAACTCGGTTCGCCCGTTCGTGTCCGGCACGATGACCAAGCGCTGCTTGGAGTCCGCCGATAAGAGAAATCCGTCGCCGGCGCGAATAAACATGAATTTCGACTCGCCAATGTGTCCTGCCAGTGCACCGTCGTCGATCTGCAGGCCCACGCGACTGGCCCCGTTGACGTAAGTTCCGGCGTAGCGTCGCAAGTCGGCGGTGGCCAGTGGCTGTGCTGCCGTTTCGTGATGCGATTCCGGCTCGAGCCGAAGCATCACCTCCGCGATCGCGTCCGCCAGTTTGGGCAAACTCGATCCGCTCCTGTTGGCCACGATCACAACACCGAATCGTTGCTCGGGAACCATGCGAATGAGCGATCCATACCCGGCACGCGAGCCGCCGTGCTCCACCCAACGCACGCCTCGGCGCGTTTCCATCTCAAGTCCGTATCCGTATGTCGCTTCCGATCCGGGAATGCGCGTATGCGTGCTCGACATCGATGCGATTAGTTTCGGCGGCAGAACCTGCTTGCCCTTAATCTTGCCATCATTCAGGAACGCGATCACCAACTGAGAAAGGTCCAGCGCGCTGGAAAAGATCGAGCCCGCAGGCCAGGTCGCGGTGTTGTTGGCTGCCGGCCGGATCACTTGCGGTTTGCCGTCTTTGATCTCGTGACCCTGGGCGAGCGGCCAGGTCATCGCCAGGGTGGGCCGCAAGGTGCTTCTCTGCATACCAAGCGGCTGAAAAAGCCGCGACTCGATCACGTCCGCATACGGCTTTCCACTGACGCACTCGGCTAGAAATCCAGCCAGCCAGAACCCTGGATTGGAGTACGAATAAATGGCGCCCGGCTTTGCAAACAGGACATCCGCCTTCCAGGCGCGAATCCCGAGTCCGAGCGCGGTCTCATCGTTGAATCCGAACATGGGTGCTTCATCGTGCAGACCGCTGGTATGGCTGAGCAACTGATTCGCGGTCAGTCTACCGATGGTCTCATCCAAGCCCGGAACGTAGCGACTGATAGGCGCATCGAGATCGATCTTGCCTTCTAGTGCCAGCCCCACCACCGCCGAGGCGGTGAACATTTTGGTAGTGGATCCCAACCGAAACAGCATGTCGGGCGAAACCGGCGCACCCGTCTCGACGCTCGCGATTCCGTAGCCGCGCGAGAAGACCACCTGATCGCCAGACACGACTGCTACCGCTGCGCCCGGCGTGTTCGTCGCCTTGAGCTGCTCCAATGCCACGCGTTCGACCGCGGCGGGATCAAGCGACCGAACTTGGGCCAACGCAACTGCGACGCCCAGAGCAAATCCGGCAAGGATTCGGGCTAGACGGTGCACAACTTGACGGCCTCTTCGAGCGATTTCAAGGGATCGCGCACCGGCACGAATTCATGCGCGAAGTAACCCTGGAAATTCAGATCCGCGATCGCTTGGGCGATGGTTCGCCAATTCAACTCCTGCGTATCGTCCAGCTCGTGCCGGCCGGGCACGCCGCCGGTATGAAAGTGCGCGAGGTAGTGGATGTTCTCGCGGATCGTCCGAATTACGTCGCCTTCCATGATTTGCATGTGGTAGATGTCGTACAGCAGCTTGACGCGCGGCGAATCAACGCGCTTCACCACTTCGAGCCCCCAGGCCGTGTGATCGCACTCGTAATCCTTATGATCCACTTTGCTGTTGAGAAGCTCAAGGCAAATCATGACGCCTTTGTCCTCGGCGATGCGCTTCACGCGATTGAGGCCGGCCACGCAGTTGTCCTTGCCCTCGTCGTCGTTGATGCCGCGCCGGTTGCCGGAAAACGTGATGACGTTCGGTACCTTGGCGGCAGCAGCGCGATCGAGATTCTCGCGCATCTCCCGCTCCAACGCATCATGATTTTCGCGGCGATTCCAATTGTTAGCAATCGTGCCCGCCCCCGGAGTCATGGA
>JBGPSX010000149.1:0-8463 GCA_041490325.1 Bryobacteraceae bacterium
CCGGCAAAACCCTATGATCGTTCTGTCAGAAAGAATCTGTGACTGCAACTTCAAGACTCAGCAGTCACTCTTTCGGTTTGAGAGGGGAAGACTGCAATTATGAAACTACACCGAATCATTGGACTGTCGGCTGCTGTTGGGGCTTTGCTCATAACGCAAAGCGCTATGGCTGCCACAGAAACCATTAACTTTGGAAGCCTGTCCGGCTCGACCATTAATTTTGAATACCAGGGTAGCGGCCATACCGACATCACGTTCCTGAAGAACAACAACAACCACGATCTCAAGGTCACCAGCATCTCTGGTTTCAGCGGCGCCGATCTGTTGACCGGTTTGTACGGGGACATCACCGGCACGTTCTACTATTTGGATTCCGAGATGTCGGGCAGCACCTCGGCGCCGGTGCACGGTAGCGGCCAATTCGCCATCCATGACAACAACAATGTTGACTTTACCGCTGCTCTAACGTGGACGGACGTTTACGACGACACCACCTCGGGCAATATGAGCGGACACGTCACGCTCGGTTCGTTCGACTATTCAGGCGCCAACGCCCAGTTGATTCAATTGAAAAACAGCGTCAACGGAAACATCGAAGTGTGGTTTGACTTTGGCCACATTAACCTTAACTCGCTGTCCTCCGGGAGCTGCGATAACGGCGGCTGCGATACTTCCTACACCGGCGCGATCACGGCCACTTCGACGGCTACGCCGGAGCCTAGCTCTTACGCTTTCCTGATGGTCGGTCTTCTGGCCGCTTTCGGCCTGGTCCGGCGCTTCCGGACCGCGTAAATCGGTCACGAATACCTCGGTTTTACCCCACGCCGCGCGGCCCAAATCCGCGCGGCTTTCTTATTAGTCCTGGCTGTTCCTCCCGCATTGCGAATCAGGAGAATCGCTAAAAGATAGTAGTGTCTATACTCTACAGTCTGGCCCTACACCCACCGATTCAGGAATAAGAGGAATTGGGATGAAACTCTTATGCCCTTTGGCGGCGTTGGCTGTATGTGTTTGTCCCGTTGCGGCCGGCGACATCCAGGGTCATGCGTTGATCACCAAGCGCCTCACCAAGAAGGGTTTAGCTCCGGTCGTCTACAATCTGCGCGGACCTGCGCCACACCTGACGGCGGCGGATGGCGACGCGAAGGCCAATGAATTCGATCGGATGGTAGTCTTCCTCGAAGGCGGATCTCTTCCTCCGAAGACGCCGGTCACGGCAACCATCGAACAACTGGACAGTCATTTTGATCCGGAGTTGATCGTGGTCCCGACTGGTTCAACGGTCCAATTCCCAAATTCGGACCCGATCTTTCACAACGTTTTCTCGCTCTCGAAAGCGCAATCCTTTGACTTAGGGTTTTACTCGCAGGGGCAAAGCCGCACGGTCAAGTTCAATCGCGCCGGCGTTGTTCAGGTTTACTGTCACATCCACACCAACATGTACGCCGCGATCGTGGTGACGTCCAGCCCCTGGTTCGCGAAGCCATCATCGGACGGCAGCTTCGAATGGAGCGATGTTCCGGCCGGTCATTACCGTCTCACGGCCTGGCACAAAATCGCCGGATTTCACCAAACCGAAGTCGACGTGCCGGAAAGCGGCAAGGCCAAAGTGACGATTCGCGTACCGATTGATCCGGAGCTTCGGCCTTGAATTGGAAATCCTCGCTAACCACGCGGGCCTTTCTGTTCTCGTTTGTGCCCGTGTGCGTCGTTCTGATCGGAAGCTTTGCCGCGCTCAACGCTCTGATTGCGCAGCGGGTGAAGGATGGCCTGCGCGACTCGCTCCAGAAATCGGAAGAGCTGTTGGCTCGCGCTAATGAGGATTACACCCGCCACATCAGCCAACTGGTCGCCGTGCTGGCCGACAGCGCCGGGTTGAAGGCGGCCATAGGCCTGCTCCACGAGAATAGCTCGACTCCGGAGAACGCCGCCGCGGTTCGCCGCACCATCGAAGCGCAATTACGCGAGCTGCACGACCGGATCGGCTACGACTTCATGGCGATTACGGACTGGAAGGGCCGCACCGTGGTCGCGGAGAAGTTTACAGGCGGAGCAGGCAGTGCGCTAGAGCAATTGCCGCAGATTCCAGCGCAAACGTCTTTGGTGGAAGTAGGCAACGTTCTCTTTGAACTGACCTCGACGCCGGTCACAATCGGCGGTGAAGTAATTGGCGACTTAAAACTCGGAAGAGTCTTCGACCTCGGCCGTTACCATGTTGGCGGAGAAACAGCGCTGCTGCGTGGCCGTCGCGTTCTAAGAGCCACCTTCCCGTCCTCCGAGTGGAAATCAATCGAAGAGCAGGTCGGCCGGAGCTGTGCGGAGCCGGACCGCGACTGCACCATCCAGCAAAAGAAAGAGACCTTCCTGGTCTCGACCGTGCATGATGCGCGCCTCGGCCCGGGCTACCGTCTATTGGCGCTGCGATCCTTCGATGCCGCCGTGCGTGAATTCACCGCAGGCTGGCTCCCGGTTCTGATTCGCGTCGGTATTTGCGGCGTTCTTCTGGCATTGCTCTGCACGCTGGCCACTGCGCGATCGGTATCCAAGCCGTTGCGCGATCTGGTGTCGCAGTTAAAACAGGGCGAGCAGGCGCGCCAGTTTCCGCAACAGATTACGGCCGGACAGGCTGCCGGAGAGCTGCATCTGTTGGCCGAAGCGTTCAATCGCGTGGCTGACACCGAGCGACAGACACGCCAGGAATTGGAAGCGGCCAAAGCGGCAGCCGAATCGGCCAATCGCGCCAAGAGCGAATTCCTGGCAACCATGAGCCACGAGTTGCGCACCCCCATGAACGGCGTGATCGGCCTCACGGATGTGCTGCTCGAAACTCGCCTCGACGAAGAGCAGATGGGATATGCATCCACGGTTCGGGACTCGGCCAATTCGCTGCTCGATATCATCAACGACATTCTGGACTTCTCGCGCCTGGACGCCGGTAAGATGGTGCTGACCACCGCGCCTTTCGATCTACATGAAACCGTCGAGCAGGTCACGGCGTTGCTGAATGCACAGGCATCCAACCGGGGCTTGTCCCTCACCTTAAGCTACTCAGACGATGCCCCCAAAGTGCTGGTCGGCGATGCCATCCGCATCCGCCAAGTGGTCATGAATCTGGTGGGCAATGCGATCAAGTTCACCGAGCAAGGCCGCATTGATGTCCGCGTGGATTGCCGCGAGCGGACTGCTTCTCAGGCCACCATTTGCTTGACCATTGAGGACACCGGGATCGGCATTGCGTCCGACAAGCTGGATCTGATTTTTCAAAAATTCACCCAGGCGGACGGATCCATGCACCGGCGCTATGGCGGGACCGGCCTCGGGCTTGCGATCGTCCGGCAACTGGTGGAATTCATGGACGGCACGATTCAGGTTGAAAGCCGCCTGGGCGTCGGATCCACATTTACCGTCAAACTGCCTTTGGCGCTGGACTCACCCTTCGAGGCGTCTACGCGGCCGATTATCGACTCAGAAAGCATTCCGGAGGTCGAACCGTGTTGAGACGCGTCGTCTCATTTGCAATTCTTCTCGGGGCGGCGGGCATCGCCTTAGAGGCCCAAGACGGCACATCCGGAATCAGCGTTCCCGTAACGGTGAGCGGCGGAGCGATGTATACCGGCCGGCTGCAATTCGCTGATCCGAACGGATCGGCCTTTACCGGCGGAATGCGCACCATGCTATATCCCGCCATCAAGCTCGGCTCGCATTGGTTCGGTTATGCCGCCGTTCAGCTTCGCGTGACGCCGTATTTCTACTACGATGCGTACGAACCCGAGCACGAATGGTACACCGAGGTTCTGCAGGCATTCGGCGGATATTCCTGGCACGGCGAAAAGAATACGCTGGTGGTCAAGGGCGGGCGGCTTTCCTCGGCTTTTGGCGCGTTCCCTCTGCGCTACGATGACGCCGGCAATCCGTTGCTCGATCAGCCGCTGAGCTACATCCAATCGCTTACGATTCGCAATGATCAGCTTGCGTGCGGCGTAAACGATCTGTCTTCCCAGTATTACGGCTCGGTTGGACACTTCTGCGGCGGAGCGCCCGGCCGGGCTCGTGGGTTGACGCCAGTGACCCTGTACGGTTTGCCGGGTGTTGAAGCCGATTTCTCGGGACATCGTGTGGATGCGCGCCTTCAGATCACAAACGGCTCGCCCGCGAATCCCCAGGGCTGGAGCAGAGCCGGTCAGTACGCGCAGTGGACCGCCGGCGGCGGCTACACGATCAGCCAGGGATTTCGCGTGGGTGTTTCCGGGTTCCGCGGGCCATATCTGGATCAATCGCTCCAGCCATTGCTGCCGGCTGGCACGGGACTGCGCGATTACCCCGCGAGCGCAATTGGCGTCGAAGTACAATGGGCGCGCGGACGCGTGAGCGCGAGCGGCGAGTGGCAGCGGTTTCGCTTCAACTCACCCAACTTCACAGTGGCGCCGTCCGTGGCATCCACCTATGCAGAAGTGAAGACGGTGATCACTCCGCGCCTTTATGTCGCCGGTCGCGCGGGTTGGTACGGTCTTGGCGCCGTTGCCGATAAGAGCGGTGCGAGTGCCGGTCAATTCGCGCCATCCATTGCCTCCTATGAACTCGGCGCGGGAAGCTGGCTCAATCGCCGCCAGTTACTGAAGGTCAGTTACGAATGGCTCAGAATCGAGCACCTGGCTGGCACGCAGACCGACGTCGTCGGCTTTCAGCTAGTTACCACGTTCCACGCCGTAGACTGGGCCTTTCACTAAGCCGCCTGTTGAAGAACCATTCTTAAACCGCTCCTTTTAGTCACGGCTCGGCTCGCAGATATTGATTACGTCGCGTCCAACGGCGGATATCACTAGCCGAGCCGTGACTGCAAGGAGCGGTTCCAGAGTTTTTTACTACTTCACGCGTTCGAACTTAAGATCCTTAGCCCGAGGCGCCAGCAGCGCGACGATCGTTTCAAGTCCGTAGCGCACATGCTCGCGCATGCTTTGATCCGCCAAATCGATCCGCCCTCGATTCAAAGCCTCCATCAAATCGCGATGAAAGCGCGCCGGCAGTGGCGGGCGACTGGCCGCGACATCGAAAAGCCAATTGAAAATGAGAACGTGATTCTTCTCGATCATCTCGCGCAGCGCGCGGCAGCCGGTGCATTCGGCGATGCGAAGATGAAACTGCAAATGGCAGCTGTGAACCGCATAGAGGAAGTCGCGATCATTATTGATCCCGGCTGCGCAACGGTTGAACATCGCGTCCATATGCTCGGCCATGCTCTCTAGTTCCAGTTTCTCGCGAAGGCTGGCCTTCTTTGCGTACAACCGGGCTGACTGGGATTCCAAGGCTTCGCGAATTTCGTATCGCTCGCGAATCTCTTCGATGGTCGGGAGACAAACTCGCGTACCCACACGGGGCCGGCTCTCCACTAGCCCCTCGTTCTCGAGAGCCTGCAAGGCTTCCGCTACCGGC
Organism: Bryobacteraceae bacterium; assembly: GCA_041490325.1. GTDB lineage: Bacteria > Acidobacteriota > Terriglobia > Bryobacterales > Bryobacteraceae > Palsa-89. The sequence goes on from JBGPSX010000149.1 coordinate 5,431, forward strand.
AGGAGGCTCATGCCCAGCTCGGCCGCCAGTCTTCGACGCGACAGGGGCGCCCCCAGCGCGACCTCGCCTTTGAGGATTCGTTCGCGAATCACGTGGTATGCATGATCCGCCAGACTGATGCTCGTTCCAGGTTTTAGACGATTGGGCTTAGGCTCTGGCATGTGGATTCACCGTGCCGTCGTAGCGTGTGGCGCCGGTATCGTGACCTTTCCCGATGCGGCCCACTCCACGCCCCGCGCGATCAGCGTCTGAAACTCCCTGCATCGATAATTCGGATTCTCTTCGTTCAGCCAGGTGTGGCCCAGCATCGTGGTATAAACCCGGCCGCGTTCGTAGGCGTGTACCCAATCCATCGGCTCGTTCTCGTGGACGTCTTTCGACCACGCGTAGGTGAGGATCGTGAGATTCGCCGCCGGTCCGTGTTGCCCGTGAGTCAACTGTTCAGAAGGCTGGAGCCAGCGTTTGGGCAGACCGCGCGTGATGGGATGATCGGCATTCAGGATTTTCATCTCGAAGTCGTGGCGTGGTCCGTGGCCGGCGTTGCGGCCCTGGCCGGCCGGGATGGTTACGATCTTCTCATCCGCATCTACAATCAAGCCGCGGCCGAAATCTTTGTCGCGCCATCCGAGGCCGATCATTTCGTTGTACTCCGGCCACTTCAGAAAGGCGTTGTTGGCGGCGTAAAAGACGATGAGGCCGCCGCCGGATCGCATATATTGCAACAGTGCGGCTTCTACTTCAGCCGGCCAGCGCAGTCCGTCTTCCTTGTGACCGCCGTTCCAGTTGAGGAGCACTGCGTTGTAGTCGCGGAAGCGCGGGCGCCACTTCGACCAGGCCTCAGCCGGAGCGTCTCGCGGCGGACTGGTTGAGGCCTCGATTTGGAAGCGGCCGGTTTCGAGCAAAATCGACTTTAGCTCCCGTGTGGCTGTTGGCCAGTCGTGATTGTTGACTCCGTCAACAATCAGCACGTCGAGCTTGAGTTGGCCGAAGCAAACTGAAGCGCTCGCCAACAGGAAAAGTGCTCTTCGCAAAAACATGCAGACATATCAGTTTATGCCAACCTCATGGACCAACGCTTGCGGCGGGTTCAGGGTGTATATTAGCTGCCATGGAACCAACTCGCCGCGATCTTTTGGATCTGGCGCTGCGCGCCGCCGCGCTGCCTGGCGCTGCTGAGTTTTTCTCCGCGTGGCTCCAGGCCGCCGACACGCACGGACATTCGTCGGCGCCGCCGGAGCCGCCCTTGCTGCGCGACTACAAGCCCAAGTTCTTCGGGCCGGAAGATTTTGCGGCGCTCGAGTCATTCACGCAAATCCTGATTCCAACCGACGACACGCCGGGCGCTCGCGAAGCCCACTGCGCGCACTACATCGATTTTGTACTTGACGCCTCCACCGATGTCGCGCCCAACCTGCAGCAACAATGGCGCAATGCCATGTCCGCCTTGAAGCAGGCGGGATTCCACTCCGCCGACGGCCCAGGCCGCGCGGCCTTAGTGGAACAGATGTCGAGACCGGAGCGCGATCGCAGCGCCTCGCATCCCGCGTTCGCCGCCTATCGTCTCATCAAGCAGCAGAACACCTTCGCGTTCTACACCTCGCGCGCGGGTTTGATCGAAGCGCTGGACTACAAAGGCAATTCCTACAACGCCACGTTTCCGGCCTGCAATCATCCCGAGCACCACGTCCTCTAGGAGCGCATATGGCGAAAAGTTATGACGCAATCGTAGTCGGATCGGGCGCCTGCGGCGGTTGGACGGCCCTGGAGTTGTGCAAGGCCGGCATGAAAGTGCTGATGCTCGAGGCCGGCAGTCACGTAGATCCGGTGAAGGATTTTCACCACACTTTCCCTTATCAGATGGATTACCGCGGCCTAGGCAAACCAGGAATGCTCCGCCGTTACGCCGGGAGCGAGCGGAACTATCGCATCATGCTCGACAACGAGGAGAATCCCTACACGACGTCGCCCGACACTGTGTACCGATGGGGACGGTCGCGTTGCCTGGGCGGCCGAAGTTTGCATTGGGCGCGCGCCACCGATCGCATGGCGGACTACGAGTTCAAAGCCGCTTCACGCGATGGCTACGGCATGGATTGGGCCGTGGTCTACGCGGACATGAAACCTTACTACGATCGCGTCGAGGGTTTCATCGGCGTGAGTGCAGCCATGGAAGGGATGGCTCAATTCCCGGACGGCGTTTTTCTTCCGCCCATGCCGCTCAATTGCGCCGAAGCCATCTTCACCGCGGCTTCGAAGAGTCTCGGTTGGCGCTCCACTCACCGGCGACTGGCGCAGCTAACGCAAATGCATAACAACCGCCCGCCCTGTCATTACTGCGGAAACTGCGTCAACGGGTGCGACGTGGGGGCGATGTTCAACACGGTCGCTGTGACGCTGCCGCCGGCGCTGAGGACCGGGAATCTCGAAGTCAGGACAGACAGCGTGGTTGCGCGCGTCCGCATGAACAATGAGAATCGCGCGCAGGGCGTGACCTACATCGAGCGTTACAGTATGAAACCGGTGGACGTCGACGCGAAGTACGTGATCCTCGCGGCTTCGACGTTGGAGAACACCCGGCTCATGCTGCTGTCGGCCAAGGGAGGACTCGCCAATTCGAGCGGCACTCTGGGCCAATACATGATGGATCAGGTGGGCGGCAGTGGCGTCAACGGCTTTCTTCCGAAGCTCAAGGGCGGGCCCAGCCGGCTGGACGACGGCAAGTCGGCGGGGATCACGATCCCAAGTTTTCAGAACATCGATAAGAAGACCGAGCGCAAAGACTTCATCCGCGGCTATGTCATGAATGCCACCGGCGGGCAGAGTGAGTATCCGCAATTCGCCGCGTCTCTTCCCGGCTACGGTTCGGAATGGAAGAAAGAGGTCAAGAGCCGCTACGTCGCGCAGGCGCGCGTGTGGATCGCGGGTGGCGAGATGCTGGCCCAGAAAGACAACCATGTCGAACTGGATCCCGAAGTAAAAGATCGCTGGGGAATTCCAGCGCTAAAGATCTTCTTCAAGCACTGCGATAACGAC
>JBGPSX010000150.1:0-8453 GCA_041490325.1 Bryobacteraceae bacterium
ATCGCCCAGGATCTCAACTTCAACCTGATCGACGCGCAGCATCCGGCCCATCCCGGCGACATCATCGTCCTCTATCTGACCGGCATGGGCCCCACCAATCCGATCGTGCCCAGTGGTGTCCCGGCCCCGGGCTCGCCCCTCGCCGTGACGAACATTCAACCGCTCATCACCATCGACGGCGCCCCTGCCGACGTGATCTTTTCGGGACTGACGCCCGGCGCGGTTGGTCTATATCAAATCGATGTGCGCATCCCATCCAACGCGAAGATCGGCGACTTGCCGCTGGTGGTCAAGCAGGGAGACGCCGTCAGCAACACCGCGCTTGTCCCGGTGAGATAGCCAAGCGCCCACCCTTCCTCAAGACGATCTTTCATTCGCGAGGCGCACTGGCGAATCACGCCTCCCACGGATTCAAGGCCTGAACCTGCGCATTTCGAAAATCGCTGACGTTGCGGGAAACCACCGTGAGATTGTGATGCAGCGCCGTCGCCGCCAGCAAGCCATCGATGATAGGGAGGGACTGACCCCTGGCTTTCGCCTGCGCCGCGAGCAAGCCCCAGCGATCCGCCACGGTTGCATCAATCGCCAGAATTCTACCCGAGAACCGGGTTTGCAACTCGACTTCCAGCCATGTTTCCAGATGGGTCCGGCGTTTGCTTTGTGCAAGACCGGCCAGACCTTTGCGGATTTCTCCCAGGGTAAGAACGCTCAGGTAAAGCAAGGCCTCGTCGGCCGCCTCCATCCACTCCATGACGCGCGGTTCCGGCTTCACCCGAACGAGCTCTGAGACGCAATTGGTATCCAACAGAAAGCCGCTCACAGTTCGATGTCTCGCCCGGTATCCTTGTCTCGCTCCAAGTCCAGTTCCAGGCCAACCAGCGGAGATTCACGAAAAAACTGAACTAAACTCTTAGGCTGGCGCGACCGAATCACAAGCTGATCGAATTGCTCGACCGGCAGCATGACCACGCCATCCTTGCCTTGCCGCGTGATGAGTTGAGGCCCCTCAGTCCGAGTCAATCGAAACAACTCGCTGAAACGAGCTTTCGCCTTTTGAAGCTGCCAACCAGGCCCGGCAAGCTTGAGATTCTTGATTTTGGCGGCTTTAGGCATGCAAATTGTACTAACTAGTCTGACTAGTCATATTATACTCTGGCGTGACCCGGCGATCAAGCCTGCACAGTTCGCCCCTGCGAGCGGCCTCGAAGGGTCAAGGCCAATCCGGGAAAATCAGCTCTACCAGGCCGGGCGCCCAGTAAGAATAAAACCGCTCATCGCAAATTTTGTACTTTCCATACTTCTTCCTGGCAAAGCGCCCCCAATCCGGCCGCGTACCGTCGAGGTCTGTAAATCCGTACTCACGCGCCAGCCCCCACGAACTGAAGACCCGTCCGCTCTTCTCTTTTGCTTTCGGATCCGCCGCCAGCGCCACCACTGCCCGGCCCACGAACCTGGGCGATTCGGATGCCAGGAAATTCGGGTCCTTCTTCCCGCCGTCCTTCCAATTGGCCTCGCTGACTCCAAAATGGTCCAGCATCGCTTCAGAACGCAAAAAACCCGGAGTCAACGCCACTGAAACAATGTCTCGCTTGCGCAACTCCCGCGACATAGCGAAGGCCAGCCGTATGACGGAAATCTTCACCAGGTCATAGAAGATGTTGCCGCGATAGTAAAACGCATCCCCATCCGTAATTTCGAAAATAGTTCCGCGCCCTCGGCCCAGCATCAACGGAACCGCGTAATGCGAAGTGATGATGTGCGAATGGATGGCCTGCTTCAGCATCCGCAGGCCTTTGTCGAGGTTGGCTGTCCAGAATGTCTTGCCGAATTCGGTGAGCGCGTCGCCACCCCACACATCATTGACCAGAATGTCCAGTCCCTTGTGCCGCCGCTTGATACCGGCGACCAACTTTTTCACTTCGGTCGGCTTGGTGTGATCGACCCTTATTGCAATGCCACGCCCACCGGCAGCCGTGACCAATTCAGCCGTTTCTTCGATCGTCTCCGGCCGGCCGGGTGTAGCGCGCCGTCCGCGCGAACTACGGCCGGTGCAGTAAACAGTGGCGCCCGCCTCGCCCAACGCGATCGCAATCCCTCGACCTGCCCCGCGAGTTGCTCCGGCAACCAACGCGATCTTGCCTTTCAAAACTTTCTTCGGCGCCTGAGCCATCATGCCGCCTCCGGTCGAGCGCAGTAATCGAAAAGAAGCTGCCATTCGACGCGTTGAATAACCCTCGCGCGAGCTTCCATCTCCGGCCCCGGCTGCTTGCGTGCCTGCTCGCACAGTTCGATAAACGCAAACGGATCCCAGCGCCCCTCTTGACCAACCGCACGCGCCAGCATCGGAAATATCGGATGCTCCCCCACCTCGCGATACCAATACGCCGCGTTGTCCGCATCCGGTTCCTGCCGGTGTACGATGGCGTGCCAATAGCTGCCCTCCGGCGTCGGGATGTCCTGCGCTATCCCGTGCGCCTCCTCGAAACAGGAAAAGTACACGTGCAGCCCGCTCAACGCCGCCTCTGGCGCGCGCGCTCCGGGGAACAATTGGAGCGGGGAAGCCGCCCGCAGGCGCTCGCGCGCTGCCTCAGACGCGCACAGCTCTTTTACCAGAGGCATCAGCCGTTCGCCATCGCCGTCCAGCGCCAGAATCGCCGCCACTTCGGCGCCATAGTCCGAGGCCCGAAACAAGAACTCTTTTCCCGTCATAGCCACAAGTGTAGGGGGCAATTCCTGACACCTGATGTCATGTTTTGCTGTTAGAGTTTTTCTATGCGCGCCGACCGGCTGCTTTCGATCCTTTTGCTCATGCAAGTCCACCGGCGTGTGACCGCCCGTGAGTTGGCGAAACGCCTGGAGGTCTCCGAGCGAACGATTCTGCGGGACATGGATGCACTAAGCGGCTCCGGCGTGCCAGTTGTGGCGGAACGCGGAGCGGGCGGCGGCTGGAGCCTGCTCGACGATTACCAGACCAAGCTGACGGGTCTGAGCGCGGCCGAGATCCAATCGCTGTTTCTAGCCAGACAGCCGCGTCTGATGGCGGATCTCGGCCTGAAGCACGAGGCCGAAGCCGCTCTGATCAAACTGCAAGCGTCGCTGCCGGCTGGCTCGCGGCAGCAAGCCGAGTTCGCGCGCCAGTGGATCCTGATCGATACGCGTGGCTGGCGCGATCCCGCCGAATCCATCGCCTGCCTCCCGGTATTGTTGGACGCGCTGTGGCGCAGCCGGCAGTTGCGGTTCGTGTATCGCAGCGTCGGTCGCGAGGCCAGCGAACGGACCGTCCATCCACTGGGACTGGTTGCCAAGGGCAGCGCCTGGTACCTGGTGGCGAACGTCGAAAGCGAACAGCGCACTTATCGCGTGTCGCGGATTTCCGAGGCCGTGATTCTGGATCAGCCCAGCCAACGGCCGCCCGATTTCGATCTCGCGGCTTACTGGGAACGCTCAGCCGCCGAGTTTCGGGAGAAGCTGCCGCGCTTCTATGCGACCTTTCTGGCGAGGCCGGAAGTCCTGCGATGGGTGCGCTATCGCGGCTGGCGGCTGGAAGAGGAAGTGACGGAGGGCGATCAGGTACGCCTGCGGCTGCGTTTCGATGTGGAAGAAGAGGCGCTGCAGTTCGCGCTCTCGTTCGGCGGCGACATCGAGGTGATCGAGCCGCGTGAGCTACGAGCCAAAGTTGTCGAGAGCGCGCTCGCCATCGCCGCACGATATCGGGAATGTTGAAGCTGGCGAAGTTTCCGCGCGAATCAGGGCACTACCTTGATCATTGTGAAGCGCCTGTCGAGTTGCCGGCCGGTATAGTAACCGGCCAGACTTGTGGCGGAAGCAATTCCCACGAATATGGGGATTGCGGCGCCCGCGGACTGAGCCGTAGTTGCTGCAACGTAGCCGCCCACCGACGCGCCCGTCAATACTCCGAGCACCGTGCCCATGCTTCGACCCCATGTTCCACGCGATCGCTCCAGCTTGATCACGTTGATAGAGGCTCGCGGGACGGCGGCATTTCCCTTGGGATACCCGTTCGCGTCCGAATCCTTCACGTCCATCAGAAGCGCACTCTCGCGCACCGCAATCGCCTCGCCCCGGACTTGGCGGCCTTCGAGCAGTACCAGCTCCACGCGATGCCCTGCGATCAAGGCAGCCAGCTCGTTCCACTTCACTTCCAAAGGGTTCGAAGCCGCCACCGCGCTGCTAGGACCCATGCAGAACATTGCCACCCAAAAAAGCCTCAGAATTGATTGATTAGACACCGTTTTCTCCTCGGAATTTGTGTTTGAGATACAATCGCTGGTGACTCGCAAACTTCAACGTCTCGTTGCCCAGCAGCGTGACTTTACGTGGGATCGGGCTGGAAGTCCTGCGGAAGTCCTTACGTTTTCTCGACGAAATTATCTCGGAGCGGATGACCAAGCAGGACAAGCACTTGTACGAGTTCGGGCCTTTCCGGATTGACACCGCGGAGCGGCTCCTGTTTCGCGGTCCAGACAAGATTTCGCTCCCGCCCAAGGCCGTCGACACCCTTCTGGCGCTGCTGTCCAAGCCGGGTGGCGTGCTCGAAAAAGAAGAGTTGATGAAGATGATCTGGGGGGACAGCTTCGTCGAGGACGGCGGACTCGCCCGGAACGTTTCCCTGCTGCGCAAAGTCTTCGGCGAAGCGGCCGACGACGCGCAGTATATCGAGACCATACCAACGCGCGGCTATCGGTTCGTGGCGCCTCTAAAGCAAGCCGATCAGCCCAGCGTGTTGACGGCCGTCACGCCAGCCGTGGCAGCCCCGCCGGCGCGGTCAAAATTCCACAAAGCCTGGCTTATCCCCGCGATGATCCTGCTGGCGGCGGTTGCCTTCGGTTTGTCGCGCTTGGTCCGCACGCAGACCCCGGGAGTTCCGCGAGTCAACTCGCTGGTGGTCCTGCCTATGAGCAACCCCTCGAACGATCCGAAAGAAGAGTACTTCAGCGAGGGTATGACGGAGGAACTGATCAACTCCCTGGCGAAGATTGAAGCTCTCCGAGTTATTTCGAGAACCTCCGCGATGACTTACAAAGGAGCCAACAAGTCGCTCCCTCAAATCGCGCGCGAACTCAACGTCGACGCTGTGGTGGAGGGGTCCGTGCTGCAATCGGGCGGACGCGTGCGAATCACCGTGCAGTTGTTCGAAGCCAAAACCGAGCGCCAGCTCTGGGCTCAGAGCTATGAACAGGACCTGCGCGATGTGCTGGCATTGCAAAATGGAGTCGCCAGCGCGATTGCCCGCGAGATCCAGGTGACGCTGACGCCCGGAGAAAAGCAGCGCCTGGCCAATTCCCGCACAGTGGATCCGGAAGCGTATCTGGCGTATTGGCTGGGACGTTATTACTGGAACCGGCGAACACCAGAAGGCTTCCAGAAGGGCATCGAGAATTTTCAGCGCGCCATCGCCAAAGATCCGGGATATGCGCCGGCCCACGCCGGCTTGGCGGATGCCTACGCACTGCTCGGTTCCATCGGCGCCGAGGAACGGCCTCCGCGCGAGGTCATGCCGAAAGCACGCGCTGCCGCTGTGGAAGCTGTGAGACTGGATGAAACTCTGGCGGAGGGGCACGCTTCGCTCGGTTATACGCACCTTTCCTATGACTGGGATCTCGATGCCGCGGAGCGCGAATTCAAGCGCGCCATCGAGCTGAATCCCGGCTACGCCACGGCTCACCATTGGTACGCTCACTATTTCCTGGCCAGAGCCCAGCCCGAGCAAGCCCTGGCCGAGATGAAGAAGGCGCAGGTGCTGGATCCGCTCTCGGTCATCATCAAGATGGGCGTGGGCTGGTGCTTGTATCACGGACGCCGCTACGATGAAGCCATTGCACAGTATCGGACCACGCTCGAGATGAATCCGAATTTTTCGCTGGCCCACTGCGCTTTAGGGATGGCTTACGAAGGCAAGAAGTCATACTCGGATGCCATCGCGGCATTTAGCAAGGCTGCCTCTCTTCCAGGCAGCCACGCTTTTGCTTTGGCCGGCCTCGCCCGCGCTTTTGCTCTGTCAGGAAAAACGTTGGAAGCTCGGCGCGTGCTCGATCAACTGGAGAAGTCCGCCACCAAGCAGTATGTTCCCGCCGTGTACTTGGCCGCGGTCTATTCGGCGATCGGTGACAAGGACCGGAGTATCCTAGCCGCCCGCCAAGCCTACGACGAGCGCTCCGATTACATGGTGTACCTAAAAACAGAACCCTGGGCCGACGGCCTGCGCCCAGATGCCCGTTTCCAAAGTTTGCTTCAGCTTGTTCAGCCAGCCCGCTAGCAGCCTGACCCGTATGAGTCCGCCTTGCGACTCAACTGTCGTAATCGCGAATTAGGGATTACAAGGCAGCCAGGCCGAAATGTTTCAAGCTGCCTTGTAGCGTCCGCAGATCGACGCGGATGTTATGCCGGAGAAGTTCCTGATAATTCTCTCGAAGATCCTTGATCTCACCCCGGCGATAGAGCTCTTCCAGAATTCCAATGCAGCCGACCACGGCCAACCCTTGCTCGATAGCGAGTCTTCGACCCTTCCATTCGTCCATGAGCGTGAGATCAGCGGGCAGTTCCTTCGCCAGAAAAACGGTGCTCACCTCACCGGCGCCCAAACCGATCGTGGCAATTGTTTTCGCTAACTCTTCGGCGTTCCTGACCGGCGTTTTATGAATCCAATCTGCATTTGAGACGGCCGCCGCTCCGGGTAATCCGGTGCCAGCGATGACTACCTCGTTATAAACTTCAGTGGAAATATGAACCGAGTCGTAGAGTCTGCGGAGTGTATCGAGGTGCCCGATCCGGGCGAGGCTGATCAGCGGGGAAGCGTTCGAGACAACTTTCACTTCTGAAAGCACTGCATGGTCTGCCGATCCGCTTCTAGCTCAGACGCGCCGTAGTGGAGAGGCACCTGACGATGACCAGCGAACTCCATGAAAGCTTCGACTGGTGTTTCGGCCAGTTCAGCTGCACGGCCTAGCGATATTTTGTCTTCTCTGAAGAGTTCCAATGCAAGCAGACGAGCCGCGTCGGCGGACGGATTCGACCGGTTCAATTGAGCTGCCTCAACCAGGTCCTCCGAAAGCTGCACGTGCACGATCTTCATATCTTAAACCTAGCACGGAGATGCTCTGAAACAAGCTTCCATAGAGCACGCGCCTCTATTTGGGGCTCAATTCTCTCGCGTTTGGCTCGGAAAGGACCGGACGCTTATAGCGTTCGTGATTCCGCTTCAGTCTGCACTATTACGCGACTATGGCTCGACGGCCGTAATCCCGCAGGAAGTCATTGCCCGTTTCAAGGCGTTGTCTTTGGTTGCGACCGGCAGCTTTGAACGAATTGCCAACTCCAAGTAAGCGGCGTCGTAAACGGTCAACTGATGCTCCAGCGCCAGCGCCGGCAACTGGAGGACCGCGTCCGGGTTCGGCGGATCAATAGTAATCGGTAGCCCTTTGAGACTGTCCATGATCTCGCCCAACTCGGCTTGCGTTAGCCGCTTGCGGCGGTGAGCCATGACAAGGCCGTTCGCCACTTCGTACGTCCACAGGAACGGAACAATAATCTCGTTGGCGCTCAGTCCCGCAAGAACGTCAAGATTGTAGGCCCGATCTTCCTCGTCTTTCAAGTACCATCCGAGAGTTAGCGAAGCATCAACAATCCACTGACTCACAGGCGATGGCCTTCGTGGATCAACTCCTTGATCGACACGCCGCCCAGTGAGATGGCTCTGTTCTTGGCGAACGCTAGCGCCTGTTCAACGGCTTTGCGCCGCTGTTCCGCGCCCACCTGCTTCGTCTGGTGCTTTTCACGCCAGGCATGAACGCCCTCAACAATGAGCTGGTCAACCGACTGAAAGTGTCCGCTCTGGATCTCTTCTTGAACCAGTCGCTCTGTTTCAGGCTTGATGTTGATCGTCATTGAAGTACCTAGCTCAACTCATTATCGCCAGATCTGACTTTTGGTTGGAATGGTGGCCTCGGTCGGGGTCGAACCGACACACCCTTGCGAGTATAGGAACCTAAATCCTACGCGTCTGCCAATTTCGCCACGAGGCCACTGGTTTGCACAACCATTGTAAACCGGCCTCCGACGACTGAATGAAACAACTCGCGCCTCGAAAACTACGCGATCAGCTCAACCAACTCTTCGATTCTCGCCCCACGCGACAGTCTCGGCGCCAAATTTCCGCAACCGCATTTCTCCGAATCCATCGCCTGCCCTTCGCAACCGGACAGAATGTGCAACCCGGAATGCGCCTCGCACTCGGTCGCCAACAGGTCGTTGTTATCGTCCAGGAACTGCTCATACACCGGAACACCGAACGCGCGCCACAGGAATTCGCGGTCATCGTGTAAGAGTTCGCCTTCGCCCCCGCGCGTGAAAACGATCACCGCATGCTCCAGCCGGAGCCCGGCGCGCGTCAGCGGCCGCAGTTGGTCCACGCTCCCGGCCACTGACGTCGGCTG
>JBGPSX010000151.1:0-8380 GCA_041490325.1 Bryobacteraceae bacterium
GGCGACCGCCGCCATGAACAGGTGCTTTTTGCTTGGGCCAAAAGACACGCGTGTAACTCTTACCTCTCCATCATCGGAAATCATGGTTTTCCCCCTTCGTAACGCCGTCGCAAGTCCCTCAGGGCACATTGCTTGCCATTTGGCCCGAAAATGGCTCATGTCAACAGCGCGCGAGCCGCGCTGACACGCCGGCTCAATGCAAGAGGTGACAGCATGAATCTGAAAAATGGATTGTTCGCCGCGGCCTTTATCGTTCTCGCGGTAGTGGCGGCCATCGGATGGACTCGATCACATGAGCCGGAACCGGCTGCAGCGCCGCTCACATATGCTCAACCGCTGTCGGCTACACCGGTGACCTACCGCGCTTCGACCGCGACGCAAGGTTATGGTTACTCGGACGGTCAGCCCGAACCATACGTTCATGTCATTCCTCGTCCGGTGGTGATCCGAAGAGTGGAACCTGAAAGCGTGTATTCCTCACAGCCGGTGGAGCGTGTCTATGAGGATGCGCATCATCACCATCACCATCGGTCGACTAAGAAATCGGTCGCGATCGTCGCCGGGAGCGCCGGCGTCGGAGCTGCGATCGGAGCTTTGGCCGGCGGGGGCAAGGGCGCAGGAATCGGCGCGCTAGCTGGAGGCGCTGGTGGATTTATCTACGATCGCGTCACCCACAAGCACTAACGCTGAAGACTCAGCGTGGCGGCGGAATCGGCGCATGCGAGCCGCGAACGAAGAATAGAGTGCCTGCCGTCTTGAGCGGCTGTCCGTCTTTTGTCGCGGGCAAGAAGCGCCACTTACCCAGCATCAAGGTCACCTCGGACTCCCATTGTTCGTCCGATGATTTCCGGACGGAAATATTTCGGGGCGCTCCGCGCTCATCGACATCGAAGGCAACCAGGACCGCGGCATTTTCTTCGTCCGGTCCTTTCGGAGCTGGGTACTTGGCTTCCACGACCTTGGGACGGGCAGCACCTTGCGGAACTGCGAAATCCACGGCCTCCAAATGCCACTCACGCACATCGCGCTGAACGTGGAAAAACAATTCGACAGTAGTTTCGACGGCTACCGGGCGTCCAGACTTTGTCCCAGGTTGAAAGCGCCAGATTCGAACCGTCGCCAGCGCTTGCTCGTCCAGGCCGAAGCCGAGTGGCCGGGTAACGTGCATGTCACGCGATTCCCCGTCCGGGCCGACGATGAGCGAGATCGCCACGCTGCCTTCCAGTTTCGCGATCCGCGCCTCCTGGCTGTAGGTAGCTTCGGTTTTCGCAATAACCTTAGGACTAGAAACGTCGCGCCCAGCACGGTAAACGCGGTCGAGCTGGTTTTCGACGTGTTGGGCCGTCATCGCTCCAGAAACCAGGAACAACGCCGCCCGGCAAGGCCAAGCCATGCGAAGAGCATAACATCGGTTCCAGCAAGGCGAAGCCTCTGTTAGCCCGTTACAATAGAAACTGAATGAAAATCCTCGTCACCGGAGGCGCGGGATTCATCGGTTCCTGCTTTGTTCGTCTCGCCCTCCAGAATTCTTCGTTCCAAATCACGAATATCGACAAGCTGACCTACGCCGGGAACCTCGAGAATCTCGCTTCGGTGGCCGGCCATCCGAAGTACCGATTCATGAAGGTCGACATCGCCGATCTCGAGGAATTACGACGCGCTTTTGAAGAGGTGAAACCAGATGCGGTGGTTCACTTCGCGGCAGAATCGCACGTGGACCGAAGCATTTTTGCGCCGCAACCGGTTTTTGACACAAATCTGCGGGGGAGTTTCAATCTGCTCGAAATCATGCGGGCGAATCGCGTCAATCGATTCGTGCATGTTTCGACGGACGAAGTCTACGGCAGCCTGGAACCGCCGCATGAGGCGGACGAGAACTACCCGCTGCAACCAAGCAGTCCGTACTCGGCTGGCAAGGCGGGATCCGATCTGCTCGCGCTGGCGTATTACAAGACCTATAAGCTACCCGTTATCGTGACGCGCGCGTCCAATAATTACGGGCCTTATCAATTTCCCGAAAAACTGATCCCGCTCATGATCACCAATGCGTTCGAGGACAAACGCCTGCCGGTGTATGGCGACGGCATGCAAATCCGCGACTGGTTGTATGTGGAAGATCATTGCCGCGCGATCCTTTCTATTCTCGAAAAAGGACGCGATGGCGAGGTCTACAACATCGGCGGCAATCGATCTCTGCCGAATAGTACGGTCATCGAGCAGATCCTGGCGATCACCGGCAAGCCATCCAGCCTGATCGAGTATGTGAAGGATCGGCCGGGACACGACCGCCGCTATGCACTGTCGAGCGCGAAGTTGATGAAAGAAACCGGATGGGCCCCGCGGATGGATTTCGAGCGCGGTCTGGCTGCGACAATCGAATGGTACCGAACCAATCGGGCCTGGATCGACCACGTGAAGTCCGGCGAATATCAATCTTATTACGCTCTGAATTACGGGGATCGCAATCGCGAACTGGGTGGAATCATCGCCGGCTGATCTCCACTCGACCGCTCCGAAAATTACTTAGACAGCTCGATGCAGCCTACAGCACCGGACGACAACGCCAACGTCGCAATGCACCTCGATGCGCGACGGCTTCAGGAAGAGCTGGAGGATTTACGCAAGCGAATGCGCGTTGAGCAGGCACGCTACAGTGAAGAGACGCGCCAGTTCGCTTATGCGATCTCGCATGACCTTCGCGAGCCGCTCCGGTTAATCACCAGCTACATCCAATTGCTCGATCGGCGCTGTCAGAGCCAGTTGGATGCCGATGGCCTCGAGTTCATGGCCTTCATCCGGGATGCGTCCCAGCGCATGGACCGGCTTTTAACGGATCTGCTGACCTACTCGCAACAGTTGCGCCCGGGTGAGGAGCCGCTGTCGCGGGTGGACGTGGAGGTTGTCCTGGACGGCGTTGTGCTCAATCTCGAGTCGGCGATTGCCGAAAGTGGCGCGCAGATCACGCACGATCCGCTCCCTACGATCAGATCCGATTTTGCACGACTCACGCAAGTATTTCGCCACTTGATCGCGAATGCCATCATGTTTCGCTCCGGTACGCCGATCATCCATGTTTCCGCGGCCGATAACGGCAATGGTGAAATAATGTTTTCGGTCAGCGACAACGGTATTGGAATCGATCCGCGCTACCACGAACAAATCTTCGGTATCTTCAAAAGACTGCATGGCCGGCAGTACCCGGGGACTGGAATCGGATTGGCAATTGCGAAACGGATTGTCGAGCAGTACGGAGGCCGGATTTGGGTTGAATCTGAAAGCGGCCAGGGCGCAACGTTCCGGTTCACGCTGCCGCAGTAGGGCCCCGACAGAGAACTATCATGGCGGCAGAGAACTATCATGATAGTCATGGCCGATCCTCTGCTTCAATGGCGCAAGGAGTTTCCCGTTCTAGACAAGACGGTCTATCTGATCAGCCATTCGCTGGGCGCGATGCCCGGTCGAACGCGCGACCGGCTGAATGAATACGCCGACGTCTGGTCGACGCGCAGTATCCGTGCATGGGAAGAGGGCTGGTGGGAAATGCCTCTCTCGGTTGGCAACCTGATCGGAAGAATCATCGGAGCGGGAGATGGTGAAGTAACGATGCACCCGAACGTTTCGATATGCCAGTCCATCGTAGCCTCCTGTTTCGACTGGGGCGGCCGGCGCAACAAGATTGTTTCCGAGGGTCTGAATTTTCCGTCCAATCTTTACATTCACCGGCAGCTTGAGTCGTTGGGCGCCCAGGTTGTTACGGTGCCGTCCGAAGATGGCATAACCATTCCGCTCGACCAGCTGCTGGCGGCCATCGACGAAGACACTCTGCTGGTTTCGGTCTCGCACATAATCTTCAAGAGCGCGTACATTCAGGATTTGCGTGCGATCACCGAGCGTGCGCACAAAGTGGGGGCGCGGGTGGTCGCCGACATCTATCAATCGGCGGGTACGGTACCGGTGAATGTGCGGGATCTTGGAGTAGACTTCGCGACCGGAGGCTCGGTCAAGTGGTTGTGTGGCGGACCGGGCGCGGGTTATCTTTACGTCCGGCGCGACCTGTGGTCATCGCTCCAACCGCGCGTCACTGGATGGATGGCGCATCGGAATCCGTTCGCGTTCGATTCCGGGCCCATCGATTTCGCCGATGATGCTTATCGCTTTTTGCAGGGGACTCCGAACATTCCCGGGCTATACGCGGCGCGGTCCGGATACGAGATCATCCTCGAAGTTGGCGTAGAAAATATACGCCGCAAATCTGTCCGGCAGACGTCGATGTTGATTTCGCTTGCCGATAAGGCGGGTTATCGCGTGAATTCTCCCAGAGATCCCGCCCAGCGCGGCGGCACTGTGACCATCGATGTTCCGAACGGCTACGAGATCACTCAGGAATTGTTGCAACGCGATTTTCTGGTGGACTACCGGCCTGGCGCGGGAATCCGCATTGCGCCGCACTTCTACACCACCGACGAAGAGATCGAGCGGGTGATCGAAGAGATTCAGTCGCTCATTCCCACCGCCGCTTCAGCGGGCTTGCGCACATAACCGTAACGTAGGTTGCTGCGTTCGGCCCCCATGTGCTCGTATTCCGCCTTGATCTCAGCGAAGTGGTCCGGCTTTTCGAGGAACGCGCTTACTGGATAGTCGTACAGGCGCGCGACGTTGCGGCCGAAGATGCCATTCTTGACAGCGCCATCGGCCGCGCCAAGAGGCTTGAAGCCATATTGCTTTTGCATGTCTTCAGGAATTTCGATGCGTCGCATGCCCTCAATCTGCCATTGCGGCGAGCCGGTCCAGACCGCATCGGTTCCCCAGATGATGTGATCGGCGCCGAGCCCACGAACCAGCGTGCCCATCAAAGCAGCGGCGAGCCGCGGTTGCACAACGGTAGAGAAGGCAAACAGTTGACCCAGGTCGGCGTAGACATTGGTGACGCCGTACTTTGCCGGGATATCGGCCAGATCCGTCACCCACGAAATCCGCCCGGTTTGATTGAACTCGGCCAGCGCCACGGCCGGATCGCCGCCAATATGGCGGTAGGCGGAATGATAAATGATGAAATTGAGTTGCGGCCAATCCTTCGCCGCTTTGCCAATGTCGCTCGCGTCCGCATATTCGGCCAGTTTTGGAAAGCGCTTCTCCATTCCAGGAGCAAACAAACCCTTGTGGATGCAGACATTCTTGATGCCGGCCTTTTGGAATTTTTCGTAGGCCGGATACATCAGCTTTTCGTTATCGGTGTGCCAGGGATAGCGGCTGGTTTCTTTGTGGGTGTTGTCGCCGACCGTGTAGCCTTTCCAGGAATCGGGTTTCGACACAGCGATGGCATGCTCGATTCCTTCCATCCAGCCCGGTTGGCCCGGCGTGATGGTGTAATGGGCCAGCATTCGCCTGGAGCCCGCTTTCTTATTCGTCTTCGCGCGAGTTTCAAACACCATATCGTTCGTTAGAAACCAATCCTCTGGAGTATCGGAGGGCGCGTTGCTGATGAGCGCGACTTTCGTGTCGCTATCGAGATAGATCTCTTTGAAGTAGTTGCCGTACTTGAGATCGTCGATGGTCTGCGGCTTGTCGCCGATTTGCTTGTTCCAGCCGGACTTGCCCACCGCCTCACGCATTCGGATGAAACCCATCAGCTTGGTATCGTCGCGCAGGAAGTGCGTGTGCGTGTCCATGATGAACTGGCTGGCCAGCGCTTTGGCGCGTTGGTCCGCCATTTCCAGCGTCTGCGCCTCGGCGGGCGTAGCATCGAAGAGCGCGCCGTAGACGTCGTTCATCACCACGAAGCAGGCCGCCATACCAGACGAGGTCTCGAAAAAGCGGCGGCGAGAGATGCCCTGCTTCTTCGCGGCCTCATCGGCCAGATCGATCAGCCGGGTTTCCACTTCCTTTTGCTGCGTGGTCTGCGCCGATGGAAAGTATTCATCGCTCGATACCACCTGCGTCGGAACCGGAGATGGGAACGCGACTTCTTCAGCGGGCAGCAGTTGCCGCATCTCATCGTCGTTTAGGAAATGCATGGACGCAGTGTATCCCTGGCGTCGTCGCGATGCAAGGTTCGGATTATTGGCGTGCCGAATCTCTGGACGGGAACGCTAAACCGCGCGGGCTTGGAATCGATTGGCGCGGAGAGAGTCCGGGCCGGCCAAAGCTCGGTCGAGTGAAGCGACGAGGCCGTACCGGAAGTCCGGCGCCGCGAGCCTCGCTTCCGCCCGCTGCGTTACCACGCACTGGGATAACAGCTTCAGATGTCAACGAATCTACTCCAAAGTTCGTTATTCCAAAAATGTCGAGGTAGTCATTGTCAGTTGCGGCGCCGCTCGGCACTGTCACATTAATCTGATACAACCCGGCGAGTTGTGGCGCAAGCCCGGCATATGTCACCGTGGCGTCCAGATTATCGATACGTGCGGCGAAGCCGAATTCGGCGACGCTCAGCGGATCTACTGGCCCGGCCGCGCCGTCGGGGATGGCCGGAGACACAGTTCCCAACCCGGTTACAAACACAGCAATCGTTTCGCCGGCTTTCGCAGGCTGCGATGGGGTAACCAGCGAACCATCCGGGTGCAGAGCTGCCGCGAAACCATTTCCACCAGGCGGCTTGGTGAAAACGCCGGGCGACGTAGGACTCATGAAGATTGTGACTGCATTCGATGGCACGCCGTTGTTCACGACCGTGATCTGTGCCAAAGGAAATTCGGTAGCGTAAGGGATGATGGCGGAGATCTGAGTTGCACTAACGTAGTAAATTGGCGCGGCACGGCCGTTCACCATTACCTGAACGCCATTCAACGTGGTCGGAAAGGGAATACTCGGAGCAATTACGGTGCTGGACGCCAATCCGGACCCGTACATCGTCATCAACTCGCCCCGCGACCCGCCAACTGTGAACGGCGCCGAGCTCGCGGAATTGACGATCCCAGCCGGATTGAGGTACACGCCCGATCCACTGAACGCGGGCGCTCGTAGTGCGACGGTCAGGGCCAGGAGCGGCCCTCTGCCAATACCAACACTGATAGCTCCACCGGCGCCGGCAGCTCGCCACTGGCCCGGATACGCCTCATAGGTGCCGTCGGAATTGGAGGAGATTGTATCGCTGAAGGTGAAGTCAAAACCGACCAGGTTGAAGATAGACAGAATACGCATGTGAGACAGCACGTTGCCCGAGTTCATGGTCAACGCTCCATAGAATCCGTCCAGTGTTACAAACCCAGACCCTATCGTCGACAGATCTTCCTCAATACCGGCCTGGTAGTACAGGCCGTTCAAATTGGCTGTCGAGTCGGCCGTACTTCGCACACCAATCAGCATGTCTGCGCCCGAGGTAGAACCGCCCATAACGAAGTTGCCATCGGGCGAGGCGTAGACGATCTTGCTTCCGGTGATCAAGGTTTGACTGGTTGCAGTTCCGCCTAGTGCGAGTGTGGCGACTCCATTGTTGAAAGAATAAGTTGCCGCGCCCAGCGACTGCTTGATGACGGTGGTTTGCGTGGCTCCGATATATCCGCTAATATTCAAAGCACCGATGTTACCCTGGCTGTCGGCGTTCAACTGAAACAGCGCGTCGCGCGCCGTGGCTGGGTTGGACGTTGGGAAGTTCATGTACGCGAACCAATAATTTCCTTGAAACGTGGAATTGGTTGGCGCCGAGACTGGCATAAGCACGAGCAGATCATTGTAGGCTCCTGTGTTTTCTGTCGCGCTTCCAACGAAAATCCCGTTGGAAACAAGCCCGACTATAGACGCGCCGTTCGGAAGCAGGCTGTCCAGAGATCCCAGCCCGCTGGCGGAGATGGAATATTTTCCACTCAGCGCCGTAGCCCTATTCTGCGAGGTGTCTGAGTCCCAAGCGGTGGCGACGTAGCTGTAGTGTCCGTTGCCGTCGAAGGTGATGACTCCATAAAGAGCAACGGCACGATCGAGATCGCCGGTGCCGATCCCAAAAGGCACCGTTGACGAATAAGTAACGTATCGGAAATTAAACTGCCCATTCAGCATCCCATTGCCGCTAGTGTCGGGGTTCGGCTGGGCAAATGACAGCGTGATGCCGGTGCACCAGAGTAAGAGAAACCGGATGCGTCTCATGATCTCTATATTAGACGGCACGGCCGGCCGGAATGGAGTACAGGATTTTCCACAAGGGCGGGGTTAACGGGAGGCCGTGGCTGCCAGCGCGTCCTGAAATATCAGCGCGAAGAACTCGCGCGACGACGGCGAGCAACCGATGTGCAGCGTGTCGCCAGTTACTTGAATAAAGCCCAGATATCCGTTCCAGCCGATGTCTTCGAGGATGAAGTTCAGGCATTCGCGCTCGCCCCGGGGGAGATTGGATCGGTCGATATCGAAGACGTGGCCGGTGGCATGCTCGGGAAACTCTGGGTCCACC